>NZ_LT976853.1:2889394-2965435 GCF_900249755.1 Cupriavidus taiwanensis | reverse complement strand
GATGGTATTTTTGTGAAGGCTTGAGCCGTATGCGGGGAAACCCGCACGTACGGTTCTTAGGGGGGAGTGGGCCAGCGATGGCCTGCTCCTACCCTACCCTGGTTGATCACCCATGAATTTGCAAACTTTCGCGTCGGAAGCCGACGGCGGCACGGCTGGCCGCAAGACTGTCCAGGCCGACTCTTTCCTGACCCTGCACTACAGCATCGCGCTCGAAAACGGCACCGAGGTCGTCAGCACGTTCGAGGAGAAGCCTGCCACGCTGCTGCTGGGGCAGGGCCAGTTCGCGCCGACGCTCGAGCAGGCGCTGCTGGGCATGCCCGAAGGCGAGCGCATGACCTACCGCCTGGCGCCGGAGCAGGCCTTCGGGCCGCGCAACGCCGAACTGCTGCAGTGGGTGTCGCTGGCCACGCTGCGCGAGAACAGCTCGTTCGAAGAGGACTACAGCCCGGGCGACCTGGTCGAGTTCAACGCGCCCGGCGGCGGCAAGTACGCCGGCGTGCTCAAGGAGATCGGCGCGACCGCCGCGCTGTTCGACTTCAACCATCCGCTGGCCGGGCAGACCATCCTGTTCGACGTGCAGCTGATCGGCATTCTCTGAACCGTCGCCACGCCGAACCCGTCCGGATACCGCCGCATGCCTGACCTGACCCCCGCACCCGACGCCGAAATCCTGATGGCCCAGCCGCGCGGCTTCTGCGCCGGCGTGGACCGCGCCATCGAGATCGTCGAGCGCGCGCTCGAGCGCTTCGGCGCCCCCATCTACGTCCGTCACGAAATCGTCCACAACGCCTATGTGGTGGCCGACCTGCGCCGCAAGGGCGCGGTCTTCGTGCGCGAGCTCGACGAGGTGCCGGCCGGCGCCACCGTCATCTTCAGCGCCCATGGCGTGTCGCGCGAAGTGCGCGAAGACGCTGCCCGGCGCGGCCTGCACGTGTTCGATGCCACCTGCCCGCTGGTGACCAAGGTGCATGTGGAAGTGAGCAAGCTGCGCGCGCAGGGCTGCGAGATCGTGATGATCGGCCATCGCGGCCACCCGGAGGTCGAAGGCACCATGGGCCAGGCCAACGGCGGCATGGTGCTGGTGGAGTCGGTCGCCGATGTCCGGACGCTGCAGATCGCCGATCCGGCGCGGCTGGCCTATGTCACCCAGACCACGCTGTCGGTGGACGAGACCCGCGAGATCGTCGCCGCGCTCAAGGCCCGCTTTCCGGAAATCCGCGAGCCCAAGAAGCAGGACATCTGCTATGCCACGCAAAACCGCCAGGACGCGGTGAAGTTCATGGCGCCGCAGGTGGAAGTGGTGATCGTGGTGGGCAGCCCCAACAGCTCCAACTCCAACCGCCTGCGCGAGCTGGCCGAGCGCCTGGGCGTGCCGGCCTACATGGTCGACGCGCCCGAGCAGGTGCGGCCCGAGTGGGTTGCCGGCAAGCGCCGCATCGGCCTGACCGCGGGGGCCTCGGCGCCCGAGGCGCTGGCCCAGTCGATCGTCGAGCGCCTGCGCGAACTCGGTGCGCGCCAGGTGCGTCCGCTCGACGGCATCGAGGAGAACATGGCCTTCCCGCTGCCGCGCGGCTTGCTGCCCACCAGCGCAGCGGCCTGAAGAACGCCGCGCGGGCGTGCCCGCCGCACCCGCATGGCCTGATAAAAGGGCGCCGCTGTTTGCGGCGCCCTTTTTGTTTCTGGCTTCAGCTGGCTTGCCGATAATGCCCGCGGCTGGTGCCTGGCATGGTGGGGAATGGTGCCGGGCGCAAATCAGGGTAATCCCCGAAGCTGGGGTTTTCCCTATTATGGTGCGGCGCTACATTCTGCACATTAGAGAGAAGCACCAGCTAAATTAAATGAAACGCCTAATTAATAAACGTGCATTATGGGTGGTGCCGGCGATGCTTCCTTGCCGCCTGCGGCGGCGCAGGCACGGTTCTTGTAAGAAGGAGGGACGGCCGCGTCATGTGAGCGGGAATTGCCGCAATCTGTGCATTGGGGAAATTCCCTAGCTCAAATGCGCGGTAAATCGTCAAGGATGTTGCGTCGCGTATTGCATCGACTAAGAAAGGGGATACAATGCGCGCGTTTCAAATTGAAACTAAACAAAGGCGGTCCAGGGAAACGTCCGGGCGGCGTTGCAAATCCCTGTTTTTGTGAATCCTAGGAGATCACTCATGCAAATCACGTTTGCCAAGATTCTGCCGATCGCGGCCGCAGTGGCGCTGGTCGCAGCTTGCGGCAAGAAGGAAGACAAGCCGGCGGATCCGGCTGCTTCGGCGCCGGCGGCAGCGGCTCCCGCAGCGCCTGCGGCCGGTGGCGGCGAGACCGTCGTCAAGATCGGCCACGCGGCCCCGCTGACCGGCGGCATTGCGCACCTTGGCAAGGACAACGAAAACGGCGCCCGCCTGGCCGTGGAAGAAGTCAACAAGTCCGGCCTGGAAGTCGGTGGCAAGAAGGTCAAGCTGGAACTGATCGGCGAAGACGATGCCGCCGACCCGAAGACCGGCACCGCCGTGGCGCAGAAGCTGGTCGATGCCAGGGTCGTCGCCGTGGTCGGCCACCTGAACTCGGGCGTGTCGATCCCGGCGTCGAAGATCTACAGCGATGCCGGCATCGTGCAGATCTCGCCGTCTTCGACCAACCCGGACTACACCAAGCAGGGCTTCAAGACCACCTACCGCGTGGTGGCCACCGACGCCCAGCAGGGCCCGGCCCTGGCCAACTACGCCGCCAAGACCCTGAACGCCAAGAGCGTGGCGATCGTCGACGATGCCACCGCCTACGGCAAGGGCCTGGCCGACGAGTTCGAGAAGACCGCCAAGGCCGCCGGCGTGAACGTGGTCGCGCGTGAAGCCACCAACGACAAGGCCACGGACTTCAAGGCCATCCTGACCAAGATCAAGGGCAAGAAGCCGGACGTGATCATGTACGGCGGCATGGACGCCACCGGCGGCCCGTTCGCCAAGCAGGCCAAGGAACTGGGCATCGGTGCCAAGATCGTCGGCGGCGACGGCGTCTGCACCGACAAGGTGGCCGAGCTGGCCGGCGATGCCGTGACCAACATCATCTGCTCCGAGGCCGGCCTGGCCCTGTCGCGGATGGAAAAGGGCGCGGACTTCGACAAGCGCTACCAGTCCCGCTTCAATGCGCCGGTGCAGATCTACGCGCCGTTCACGTATGACGCGGTGATGGTCGTCGTCGACGCCATGAAGCGCGCCAACTCGACCGAACCGGCTGCCATCCTGGCCGAAATGCCCAAGACCAACTACAAGGGCGTGATCGGCAACATCGCCTTCGACGAGAAGGGCGACATGAAGGAAGGCACCATCACGCTGTACGAGTACAAGGACAAGAAGAAGTCCGTCCTCGACGTCGTGAAGATGTAATCTGGGCTTACCGGCCCATCCGAACGGCACCGTGAGTATTTTGCGGTGCCGTTCTTTTTAGCCTCGCCTAATGTAGAAGCATCCTTACCATGGATGGAACAGGGCAGGCCGCTCACCAGCAAACCAACCACCGCAACGTTACCCATCACACACCAGGGTCCCCCCGGCATCCACACCATGCCGTAAGGTCAGGGACTTGAAGCAGGAGTTTTCATGGATATCTTTATCCAGCAGATCGTGAACGGTCTGGTGCTCGGCAGCATCTATGCGCTGATCGCACTGGGCTACACCATGGTCTACGGCATTCTCGGCATCATCAACTTCGCCCACGGCGACGTGCTGATGATCGGCGCGCTGACTGCCCTGTCAGCCATCCTCGGATTACAGAAGTTCGCTCCCGGCCTGCCTGAATGGCTGACGCTGGTGATCGCCACGCTGATCGCGATGCCGGTCTGCGCGATCCTGTCCTATTCGATCGAGCGGGTCGCCTACCGGCCATTGCGCAATGCGCCGCGGCTGGCCCCGCTGATCACCGCGATCGGGGTTTCCATCATTCTGCAGACGATGGGCATGCTGATCTGGTCGCGCAACCCGCTGACGTTCCCGCAGTTGCTGCCGTCGGAGCCGATCGACATCGGTACCACCGGCGCCACCATCACCGGCAAGGAGATGGTCATCATCGGCATGGCCGTGATGGTGATGTCCGGCCTGCTGGCGCTGGTCAACCGCACCAAGCTCGGCCGCGCCATGCGCGCCACCGCCGAGAACCAGAAGGTGGCCGGCCTGATGGGCGTGAACCCCAATTTCGTCATTTCCGCCACCTTCATGATCGGCGCCACGCTGGCCGCGCTGGCCGGCGTGATGATGGCCACCAACTACGGCAATGCCCACTTCTACATGGGCTTCATCCCCGGACTGAAGGCGTTCACCGCCGCGGTGCTGGGCGGCATCGGCAACCTGGCGGGCGCCATGGTCGGCGGCATGCTGCTGGGACTGATCGAGGCGCTCGGCGCCGGCTACATCGGCGACCTGACCAATGGCGTGTTCGGCTCGAACTACCAGGACGTCTTTGCCTTCATCGTACTGATCACCGTGCTCGTCTTCCGTCCGTCCGGCATCATGGGCGAACGCGTGGCGGATCGCGCCTGAGGAGAGCGAATCCATGAATACTCCGATTCCATCCACGGCCGCGGTCGCGGCGCCGACCAAGGTGCCGGCCAAGACCCTGGCCGCACTGATCGGCTTCCTGGTGGTCGCGCTGTGCGCACCGTTCATCGTCCAGACCCTGGGCGGCAACTACTGGGTCCGCGTGCTCGACTTTGCGCTGCTGTACATCATGCTGGCGCTGGGCCTGAACATCGTGGTCGGCTTTGCCGGCCTGCTCGACCTGGGCTATATCGCGTTCTACGCGGTAGGCGCCTACATGATGGCGCTGCTCGGCTCGCCGCATCTGGCGAACCAGTTCGAGTGGATCCAGCAGCTGTTCCCCACCGGCGTGCACCTGTCGATGTGGTTCGTGCTGCCGCTCGCCATCCTGGTGGCCGCCACCTTCGGCGTGCTGCTGGGGGCGCCGACGCTCAAGCTGCGCGGCGACTACCTGGCCATCGTCACGCTGGGCTTCGGCGAGATCATCCGTATCTTCATGAACAACCTGGACCGCCCGGTGAACATCACCAACGGTCCCAAGGGCATTACCGCGGTCGACCCCGTGCATATCTTCGGCTTCGATTTCTCGAAGTCGCACGAGATCTTCGGGCTCAAGTTCTCGCCGGTGTTCATGTACTACTACCTGCTGGTGTTCCTGGTCATCGTGATCGTGTTCGTGTGCCTGCGCCTGCAGACCTCGCGCATCGGCCGCGCCTGGGTGGCCATCCGCGAAGACGAGATCGCCGCCAAGGCGATGGGCATCAACACCCGCAACATCAAGCTGCTCGCGTTCGCCATGGGCGCGTCGTTCGGCGGCGCGTCGGGCGCGGTGTTCGGCGCGTTCCAGGGCTTCGTCTCGCCGGAATCGTTCACGCTGTGGGAATCGATCTACGTGCTGGCGATCGTGGTGCTGGGCGGCATGGGCCATATCCCGGGCGTGATCCTGGGCGGCGTGCTGCTGGTGGGCTTCCAGGAACTGCTGCGCGTGGTGGCCGAGCCGATGCAGACCGGCCTGTTCGGCCAGGTGATCGTCGATGCCGAGGTGCTGCGCCAGCTGCTGTTCGGGCTGGCGCTGGTGGGGGTGATGCTGTACCGCCCCGCCGGCATCTGGCCGTCGCCGCGCAAGGAAGACCGCCCGGTGGTGCGCCGTCCGGGCAGCGTGGGCCGTTTCTGACCAGGAGGACAATATGAGCAACAACGATTTCCTCCTGTCCGTGCAGGGGGTCAACAAGCGTTTCGGCGGCCTGCAGGCACTGTCCGACGTGGGGCTGCAGATCAAGCCGGGCGAGATCTACGGGCTGATCGGCCCCAACGGCGCCGGCAAGACCACCTTCTTCAACGTCATCACCGGCCTGTACACGCCGGATTCGGGCGAGTTCGTGCTGGGCGGCAAGCCCTACCAGCCGACCGCCGTGCACGAGGTGGCCAAGGCCGGCATTGCGCGCACATTCCAGAACATCCGCCTGTTCGGCGACATGACCGCGCTCGAGAACGTGATGGTCGGGCGCCACGTGCGCTCCAAGGCCGGCGTGTTCGGCGCGATCTTCCGCCCGCCCTCGGTGCGGCGCGAGGAAGAGGGCATCGAAGACATGGCGCATGACCTGCTCGACTACGTCGGCATCGGCAAGTACGCCAACTTCACCGCGCGCAACCTGTCGTACGGCCACCAGCGGCGCCTGGAGATCGCGCGCGCGCTGGCGACCGAGCCCAAGCTGCTGGCGCTGGACGAGCCGGCCGCCGGCATGAACGCGACCGAGAAGGTGGAGCTGCGCGGCCTGCTCGACAAGATCAAGAACGACGGCAGGACCATCCTGCTGATCGAGCACGACGTCAAGCTGGTGATGGGGCTGTGCAACCGCATGACGGTGCTGGACTACGGCAAAGTGATTGCCCAGGGCCTGCCGCACGAGGTGCAGAACAACCCCGCGGTGATCGAGGCCTACCTCGGCACCTCGGCGCACTGATGGCGGGAGCGGACGTAATGAATCAGCCTGCAATGAAACAGACAGTACTGAAGATCTCCGGCCTGAAGGTTGCCTACGGCGGCATCCAGGCCGTCAAGGGCATCGACCTGGAAATCCAGGACGGCGAACTGGTCACGCTGATCGGCGCCAACGGCGCCGGCAAGACCACCACCATGAAGGCCATTACCGGCCTGCAGGGCTGGGCCGGCGGCGACGTGGAATACATGGGCAAGTCGATCAAGGGCGTGCCCAGCTATGCGCTGCTCAAGCAGGGCCTGGCGATGGTGCCGGAAGGCCGCGGCGTGTTCGCGCGCATGACCATCACCGAGAACCTGCAGATGGGCGCCTACACGCGCAACGACGACGCCGGCATCAAGGCCGATGTCGAGCGCATGTTCGGCATCTTCCCGCGGCTGAAGGAGCGCGCCAACCAGCTGGCGGGCACCATGTCGGGCGGCGAGCAGCAGATGCTGGCGATGGCGCGCGCGCTGATGAGCCAGCCCAAGGTGCTGCTGCTGGACGAGCCGTCGATGGGCCTGTCGCCGATCATGGTGGAGAAGATCTTCGAGGTCGTGCGCGACATCTCGGCGCAGGGCGTGACTGTGCTGCTGGTCGAGCAGAACGCGCGACTCGCGCTGCAGGCCGCGCACCGCGGCTATGTGATGGAGTCCGGCCTGATCACCATGAGCGGAGAGGCCAGCCAGATGCTGGACGATCCGAAGGTGCGGGCGGCATACCTGGGCGAGTAAAGGCCCCGGCAAGAGCGGGCGGTTCTGGGTGCTCCCAAGCCGCGCGAACTAGCCCGAGCAAGGTGTTCTCCCTCTCCCCTCATGGGGAGAGGGTTGGGGTGAGGGGTGGTCTAGCTGGGAACCCCATCAAGCAGGGCCAACGGTTTTTATAAGCTCGTAGCGCCGGCAAACGCCTGCCCTCACCCCCAACCCCTCTCCCGCAAGCGGGAGAGGGGAGCAAACCTGCGTATGCAAGGTTTGCAGCAGTCCTCACGCCTCGCCTTGCGCGAGGCTTTTTTGTCAGGCCAGCTTCTTCAGCAGCGTGCGCAGCATGCCGATCATCTGGTCGATCTCTTCGCGCGAGACGTTCAGCGCTGGCATGAAGCGCAACAGGTTGGCGCGCGGCGCGTTCAGCAGCAGGCCTTGCGGGGCCATGTCGCGCGCTTCTTCCACCAGCTGCGGGCCGATGTCCTTGCCCAGCAGCAGCGCGCGCAGCAGGCCTTCGCCGCGTTCGCCGCCCAGGCCGAACTCGGCCGACAGCGCCAGCAGCTGTTCCTTCAGGTATTCGCCCTTGGCCTTGACGTCGTCGAGGAAGCCGGGCGCGGTCAGCTGTTCGATCACGGCGCTGCCGACCGCGGTCATCAGCGGGTTGCCGTTGTAGGTGCCGCCCTGGTCGCCGGCCTCGAAGCTGGCGACCTCGGCCTTGCACAGCAGCGCCGACAGCGGCACGCCGCCGCCGATGCCCTTGCCCAGCGTCATGATGTCCGGCTCGACGCCCGACAGCTCGTACGCGAACAGCGTGCCGCAGCGGCCGCAGCCGGCCTGCACTTCATCGACGATAAACAGCAGCTTGTGCTTGTCGGCGAGCGCGCGCAGGCCCTGCATGAATTCGCGCGTGGCGGGAATCACGCCGCCTTCGCCCTGCACCGGCTCGAGCATGATGCCGACGGTCTTGTCGGTGATCAGCTTCTCGACCGAGGCCAGGTCGTTCAGCTCGGCGCGCGGGAAGCCCGGCACCTGCGGCGCGAAGATGGTGTCCCAGCCGGCCTTGCCCGACGCGCTCATGGTGGCGAGCGTGCGGCCATGGAAGCTGTGGTCCATGGTGATGATCTCGTAGGCGCCGTCCTTGTGCTTGCGGCCCCATTTGCGCGCCAGCTTGATCGCGCCCTCGTTGGCCTCGGCGCCGCTGTTGGCGAAGAAGACCTTGTCGAAGCAGCTGTGATCGGTCAGCTGTTTGGCAAGCCGCAGCATCGGCTCGTTGTAGAACGCCGGGCTCGGGTTGATGATTTTCTTCGACTGCTCGACCAGCGCGTCGATCATGCCCTGGTTGGAATGGCCCAGGCAGTTCACCGCCCAGCCCTGCACGAAGTCCAGGTAGCGCTTGCCGTTGTGGTCCGTCAGCCAGGAGCCCTTGCCTTCGGTGAACACGAGTTCGGGGCGGTTGGTGATGTACATCAGGGATTGGACGGGATACTCAGCAAATGCCATGGCGGACTCCAGGGGTCGGCGTGTAACGATGGACGGACGGGCGCGCAAGACGCAACCAAAACAAAAAGCCACGGGGGTTGCCCGTGGCTCGTTGACATGAACAGACGCAGTCGACGGTCAGCCGCGCGGCACCCCAGCGGGGAGCGACGTACGGAAGCTGCGGCGTCGGTTGAAGGTCGTGTGCATGCGGGCAAATATAAGGCGCACGGGCCCGGGTGTCAAAACGAATTTTGGCGGGCCCGGGCATTGTTGCGCTGGCGGAACGGCGCGCGGGCGGCCCTCAGGCCGCCGGCGTGGCCGGATGCATGTCGGCCTCGGAGGTGAACGAGTCGGCGAAGAACGCGTCTTCGTGCAGCTTGCACTGGCGCGTGAAGTCGCCGCGCGCGGCGTTGATCATCACCGGCGCGCCGCAGGCATAGACCTCGTGGCCCGACAGGTCGGGATGGTCGGCGATCACCGCCTGGTGGACGAAGCCGGTGCGGCCCTGCCAGTTGTCTTCCGGCAGCGCGTCGGAAACCACCGGCACGTACTGGAAGTTGGGCAGGTCGCGCGCCCACTGCTCGGCCAGCGCGTGCATGTACAGGTCCTTCGGGCGGCGCCCGCCCCAGTACAGCGTCATCGGGCGCTTGATGCCGGTGTAGGCGGCATGCTCGACGATGGCCTTGATCGGGGCGAAGCCGGTGCCGGAAGCCAGCAGGATGATCGGCGCCTCGGATTCCTCGCGCAGGAAGAAGCTGCCCAGCGGGCCTTCGAAGCGCAGGATGTCGCGCTCCTTCATGGCCGGCTGGCCTTCCTTCGCGCCGAACACGTAGTCGGTGAAGGCGCCGCCCGGCATATGGCGGATATGCAGTTCGATCGGGCCGTCCTCATGCGGCGGCGTGGCGATCGAGTAGCTGCGGCGCTTGCCGTCGCGCAGCAGGAATTCGACGTACTGGCCGGCCAGGTACTGCATGCGCTCGGTCGCCGGCAACTGCAGCTTGATCGCGATCACGTCGTCGGCCAGGCGTTCCAGCGAGGTCACGCGGCACGGCACCTTCTTGATCGGGATGTCGCCCGCGCCGTGGACCTCGCGGCATTCGATGGTGACGTCCGAGGCGGCATTGGCGCAGCAGAACAGCGCGCGGCCCTCGGTCTTTTCCTGTGCGGTCAGCGCCGACGGGGCATGGTCGCCCTGCACGATGCTGCCTTCGAGCACGCGGCCCTTGCACGAACCGCAGGCGCCGTTCTTGCAGCCGTAGGGCAGCCCGATGCTGTGGCGCAGGGCCGCGCCGAGGATGGTTTCGTCCGCGGCCACTTCAAACTTGTGGCCGCTGGGCATGACGGTTACTTGATAAGCCATAATCGGTCTATGAGCCAAATTCTGTCGAAGCTGCAGCCCGCGCGATTCCCGCAACCACCGCAGCCACCGCAAACCGCACGGCTGCCGGCGCCGTCGCGCCGGCTGGGCCGCCCGCGCCTGCTGATCGTCGGCTGCGGCGATGTGGGGACGCGCTGCCTGCGTATCCTGTCGTCGCGCATGCGTGTCTTCGCCGTGACCTCGCAGCCGGCACGCCGCGCCGAACTGCGTGCCGCCGGCGCGGTGCCGCTGGTGGCGGACCTGGACCGGCCGGCCACGCTGGCACGGCTGCGCGGGCTGGCCACGCGGGTGCTGGACCTGGCGCCGCCGCCCGGGCAGGGCGAAGGCGATCCGCGTACGCGTGCACTGCTCGCCATATTGCGCCGGACCACATGGCGCCGGACCGCCTGGCGCCGTGCCAGGACGGCGGCCGGCATGCTGCCCGGCGAGCCCGCCATTCTACCCGACCGGTCCCGGCCCCGCGCTGCGTTTGTCTATGCCAGCACCACCGGCGTCTACGGCGACCGGCAGGGCGCGCGCGTGGCCGAATTCCACGCCGTGCGCCCGCAGACCGCGCGCGCGCGCCGCCGCGTCGCCGCCGAACAGGCGGTGCGCGCCTTCGGCCGCGACGCCGGCTGGCGCGCCAGCGTGGTGCGCATCCCCGGCATCTACGCCGAAGACCGCCTGCCGCTGGCGCGGCTCAAGCGCGGCACGCCGGCCCTGGTGCCGCAGGACGACGTCTACACCAGCCACATCCATGCCGACGACCTCGCCCGCATCATGGTGGCGGCGCTGTTCCGCGGCCGCCCGCAGCGCGTGGTCCACGCCAGCGACGATACCGAGCTGCGCATGGCGGACTACTTCGACCTCGTCGCCGAGCGCCGCGGCCTGCCGCGCCCGCCCCGCATCACGCGCGGCGAGGCGCTGCAGGTGATCGACAAGACCCTGCTGAGCTTCATGAGCGAATCGCGCCGGCTCGACAACCGCCGGCTCAAGCGCGAACTGCGCCTGCGGCTGCGCTATCCCACCGTCGCCGACTTCTTCGGCGCCTGATCCCCTGCACAGCCTCCCCGCGCCGCTGGCACGGGGCTTGCTGCCTCGCGGTGTCGTCTTGTTCCTGTCTATACAGCAACACTTTCCACGCGCCTGAATGGTGCCAGCGCAGCGTGCGTTGGTGCAGGACGGTGCCGGGCCCGAAAACGACTTCCCCAATGGAATGCGCTTTTTAAGGCCATTATCCGCCGGGTTGCTTGGTGGAAGCCCTACGTTGACTTGTATATACAGGCATTGTTTAATGCCCGGAAACGAGCACGGCCGCACGCATGGCCCGCCGTCGACGGACACACCAAAGGAGCGTACAGATGAGGAATCCAGGCAGGTTTCGCGGTCGGGTGGCAGGGCAGTTCGTGGTGCTGGCTGCGGCCCTGGCCGCCGGCGTGGCGCAGGCGCAGAACACGCCGGTGACGCTGGGCATGAGCGGCTGGACCGGCTTTGCGCCGCTGACGCTGGCCGACAAGGCCGGCATCTTCAAGAAGAACGGGGTCGACGTCGAGATCAAGATGATCCCGCAGAAGGACCGCCACCTGGCGCTGGCGTCCGGCGCGATCCAGTGCGCTGCCACCACCGTGGAAACCCATGTGGCGTGGAATGCCAACGGCGTGCCGATCACCCAGATCGTGCAGCTGGACAAGTCCTACGGCGCCGACGGCCTGGCCGTGCGCGCCGACGTGAAGAGCTTTGCCGACCTGAAGGGCAAGACCATCGGCGTCGATGCGCCGGGCACCGCGCCGTACTTCGGGCTGGCCTGGATGCTGAAGAAGAATGGGATGTCGCTCAAGGACGTCAGGACCACCACGCTGTCGCCGCAGGCGGCGGCGCAGGCCTTCGTCGCGGGGCAGAACGACGGCGCCATGACCTATGAGCCGTACCTGTCGACGGTGCGCCAGAACCCGGACAAGGGCAAGATCCTGGCCACCACGCTCGACTACCCGATGGTGACCGACACGCTCGGCTGCGCCCCCAAGTGGCTCAAGGACAATCCCAAGGCCGCGCAGGCGCTGGTCGACAGCTACTTCGAGGCGCTTGAAATGATCCGCAAGGAGCCGGCCAGGGCCAACGACATCATGGGCGCGGCGGTCAAGCAGACCGGCGAGCAGTTCGCCAAGTCGTCGGCGTACCTGCGCTGGCAGGACCGCGAGGCCAACAAGAAATTCTTCGAGGGCGAGCTCGCCAGCTTCAGCAAGGAAGCCGCCGCGGTGCTGCTGGACATCGGCGTGATCCGCCAGGTGCCGGACGTGACCAAGCTGTACGACGCGCGTTTCCTCAAGTAACCGGCAGCTCTCAGGAGGCGTGACGCCATGACGCAAGCCCATATTGGTTCACCCGCCCCGGCCGCCGCCGTGGCGGCCCCTGCCGCCGGGGAAGCGCCGGTGCGCCGGCGCCATCCGTGGCTGGCGCCGCTGGTGCCGGTGGCGCCCAACACCCGCTGGATGCTGGGCCTGTCCTTCTTCGTGCTGTTCTTCGGCGTGTGGGCCGTGGTCACGCTGGGCGGCCTGGTGCCGCGCACGTTCCTGGCCGACCCGATGACGATGGCCAGGGAGGGCGTGACCCTGTTCACCGAGTACAACTTCATCGGCGACATCGGCATGACCGTGTGGCGGGTGGTCGGCGGCTTCGTGCTGGCGGCGGTGATCGCGGTGCCGCTGGGCATCTTCATGGGCGCGTACAAGGCGGCCGAGGCCTTCTTCGAGCCCTTTGTCTCGTTCTGCCGCTACCTGCCCGCGTCGGCCTTCATCCCGCTGCTGATCCTGTGGGCCGGCATCGGCGAAGCGCAGAAGCTGCTGGTGATCTTCATCGGCTCGTTCTTCCAGATCGTGCTGATGGTGGCGGTGGCGGTCGGCGGCGCGCGCAAGGACCTGGTCGAGGCCGCGTACACGCTGGGCGCCAACAGCGCCGGCATCGTGCGGCGCGTGCTGATCCCGGGCGCGGCGCCGGAAATCGCCGAGATCCTGCGGCTGGTGCTGGGCTGGGCCTGGACCTACGTGATCGTGGCCGAACTGATCGGCTCGTCGTCGGGCATCGGGCACATGATTACCGACAGCCAGGCGCTGCTCAATACCGGGCAGATCATCTTCGGCATCATCGTGATCGGCTGCATCGGCCTGGTCTCGGACCTTGTCTTCAAGCGCGCCAACCAGCGCCTGTTCCCGTGGAGTTCGATCCAATGAGCGCACTGTCCATCCAGCAGGTCTCGCGGACCTTCTCCAACCCGCGCGGCGGCCAGACGCTGGCGCTGCAGCCGGTCGACTTCGAAGTGCGCGACAACGACTTCGTCACCATCCTGGGCCCGTCGGGCTGCGGCAAGTCCACGCTGCTGCGCATCGTCGCGGGCCTGGATACGCCGACCAGCGGGCGCGTGCTGCTCGACGGCCAGCCGGTGTTCGCGCCGGGCGCGGACCGCGGCATGGTGTTCCAGTCGTACACGCTGTTCCCGTGGCTGACGATCGAGCAGAACGTGCGCTTCGGCCTGCGCGAGCGCGGCATGAGCGCGGCCGAGCAGAAGGAGCGCAGCGACTTCTTTATCCAGCGCGTGGGGCTGCGCGGCTTCGAGCACCACTTCCCCAAGCAGCTGTCCGGCGGCATGCAGCAGCGCACCGCGATCGCGCGGGCGCTGGCCAACGACCCCAAGATCCTGCTGCTCGACGAACCCTTCGGCGCGCTCGACAACCAGACCCGGGTGCTGATGCAGGAGTTGCTGCTGGGGATCTGGGAGGCGTCGCGCAAGACGGTATTATTCGTGACCCACGATATCGACGAGGCCATCTTCATGGCCAACCGGGTGGCGGTGTTTTCCGCCAGGCCGGGTCGGATCAAGAGCGAGATCGCGGTCGATTTCCCGCACCCGCGCCATTACACGATCAAGACCACGCCGGAGTTTTCCGCGCTCAAGGCGCGGCTGACCGAGGAAATCCGCGCCGAGGCCATGGCCGCGGCCGAGCACTGAAACGATATGAACCACGCCGCCGGCACCCCGACCTCTGCTTCTGCCTCTCCCACCGCGCTCTACCAGCAGGTGAAGGAGTACATCGCCCGCCAGATCCAGAGCGGCGCGTGGCAGCCGGGCGACCGGGTGCCGTCGGAGCAGGAGCTGGTGAACCGCTTCGGCGTCTCGCGCATGACCGTCAACCGCGCGCTGCGCGAGCTGCAGGAGCAGGGCCGGGTGGTGCGCGTCGCCGGCGTGGGCACCTTCGTCGCCGAGCACAAGCCGCAGTCGACGCTGCTGTCGGTGGTCAACCTGCAGGACGAGATCCGCATGCGCGGCCATGACTACGCCTGCGACGTGATCCTGGTCGAGCGCGTCTCGGCGTCGATCGAGGTGGCCGCGGCGCTGGAGCTGCGCACCGGCGAGTCGGTGTTCCATTCCGTCTGCGTGCACCGCGAGGACGGCGTGCCGGTGCAGCTGGAAGACCGCTACGTCAACCCGCGCGTGGCGCCGGATTTCATCACGCAGGATTTCAGCGCGACCCAGCCCGGCGAATACCTGCTGCGCCACGTGCCGTACGACCAGGTCGAGCATGTGGTCGACGCCATCGCCGCCACGCCGGAACAGGCCGCGCAACTGGAAATGCCGCCCACGCAGGCCTGCCTGATGCTGACGCGCCGCACCTGGACCAACGGCGTGCCGGTGACTTTCGTGCGGTGCCTGCACCCGGGCAACCGCTACCGCCTCGGCAGCCGCTTCCGCGCCGACGGCAATCCCGCTTTCGGCTGATTCCACCCGAGTCCGCCTGACGCTTCTTTTTTGACTAAGCTGTTTACCTCAAGCTGTATAGACAGGAACATACAAATGACTGCCAGCTCACATGACCAAGCCACCCGTCCGCTGCTGACGCTGCAGCCGGGCCAAGTCACCCTGGCCGACCTGCGCCGCATCTATCGCGGCGAAGTGCGCCTGGCCATGGCCGATTCCGCCTGGGCCGGCGTGCGCGCCGCGCAGGCCACGGTGCAGGACATCATCGACGCCGACGCCGTGGTCTACGGCATCAACACCGGCTTCGGCAAGCTGGCGCAGACCCGCATCCCCAACGACAAGCTGGCGCAGCTGCAGCGCAACCTGGTGCTGTCGCACAGCGTCGGCACCGGCCCGGACCTGGCCGAGGACACGGTGCGCCTGGTCCTGGCCACCAAGGCGGTCAGCCTGGCGCGCGGCCATTCCGGCGTGCGGCCCGAGCTGATCGAGGCGCTGCTGGCGCTGGTCAACCACGGCGTGACACCGTGCATCCCGGCCAAGGGCTCGGTGGGCGCGTCGGGCGACCTGGCGCCGCTGGCGCATATGTCGTGCACGCTGATCGGCGTGGGCGAGGTGCTGGTCGACGGCAAGCGCGTGCCGGCCGCCGAAGGCCTGGCGCGTGCCGGCCTGCAGGCCTTCGAGCTGGGCCCCAAGGAAGGCCTGGCGCTGCTCAATGGCACGCAGGTGTCGACCGCGCTGGCGCTGGCCGGCCTGTTCGCCGCCGAAGACGCGTTTGCCGCGGGCCTGGTCGCCGGCGCGTTGTCGCTGGAGGCGATCAAGGGCTCGGTCAAGCCGTTCGATGCCCGCATCCATGCCGCCCGCGGCCAGGCCGGCCAGATCGCCGTGGCCGGCGCGGTGCGCGCGATGCTCGACGGCAGCGAGATCGTCGATTCGCACAAGGCCTGCGGCCGCGTGCAGGACCCGTACTCGATCCGCTGCCAGCCGCAGGTGATGGGCGCGTGCCTGGACAACCTGCAGCACGCCGCGCGCATCCTGCAGATCGAAGCCAACGCGGCGTCCGACAACCCGCTGGTGTTCCCGGAGCAGGGCGACGTGGTCTCCGGCGGCAACTTCCACGCCGAGCCGGTGGCCTTCGCCGCCGACATCCTCGCGCTGGCAATCGCCGAGATCGGCGCGATCTCCGAGCGCAGGCTGGCGCTGCTGCTCGATACCGGCCTGTCCGGCCTGCCGCCGTTCCTGGTGCGCGACGGGGGCCTGAACTCCGGCTTCATGATCGCGCAGGTCACCGCCGCCGCGCTGGCGTCGGAGAACAAGTCGCTGGCGCATCCGTCCAGCGTCGACAGCCTGCCGACCTCGGCCAACCAGGAAGACCATGTGTCGATGGCCACCTACGGCGCGCGCCGGCTGGGCGAGATGGCGGCGAACACCGCGGTAGTGGTCGGGATCGAGGCGATGGCGGCGGCGCAGGGGATCGAGTTCCACCGGCCGCTGAAGTCGTCGCCGCTGGTCGAAACCGAACTGGCGCGCATCCGTGCGCGGGTGGATTTTGTGGAAGGCGACCGTTACCTGGCGCCGGATATTGAAGCGATGAAGCAGTGGGTGGTGCAGGGCGATGCGGGGGCTGGATGGCCTGCGGCGGTCAGGGCGATCTTGCCGACCAACGCGGGTTGACGCGCCTGCCAGCGCATCCACAAGCAACCCCGCACCAAGTGGCAACAGCAATCGATCGCGCCACAAGCACGATCCAAAAAGGAGAACAACACATGAACGCTCCCGAATCCCAATCCCTGCAACGCGGCCAGCGCGAGATCCGCGCCCCGCGCGGCACCCAGCTGCACTGCAAGAACTGGCTGATCGAAGCCGCCTACCGCATGATCCAGAACAACCTGGATCCCGACGTGGCCGAGCGCCCGCAGGACCTGGTGGTCTACGGCGGCATCGGCAAGGCCGCGCGCAACTGGGAATGCTTCGACGCCATCCTCGACAGCCTGCGCCGCCTGAATGAGGACGAGTCGCTGCTGGTGCAGTCCGGCAAGCCGGTTGGCGTGTTCCGCACCCACGCCGATGCGCCGCGCGTGCTGATCGCCAACTCCAACCTGGTGCCGCACTGGGCCAACTGGGACAAGTTCAACGAACTCGACCGCGCCGGGCTGATGATGTACGGCCAGATGACCGCGGGCTCGTGGATCTACATCGGCACGCAGGGCATCGTGCAGGGCACCTATGAGACCTTTGTCGAGGCCGGCCGCCAGCACTACAACGGCGACCTGTCGGGCAAGTGGATCCTGACCGCGGGCCTCGGCGGCATGGGCGGCGCGCAGCCGCTGGCCGGCGTGCTCGCCGGCGCGTGCGTGCTGGCGATCGAATGCCAGGAGTCGCGCATCGACTTCCGCCTGCGCACGCGCTATCTGGACAAGAAGGCCACCACGCTGGATGAAGCGCTGGCGATGATCGCCGAGGCCACGGCAAAGAAGGAAGCGATCTCGGTCGGCTTGCTCGGCAATGCCGCCGACATCGTGCCGGAACTGGCAAAGCGCGCGCAGGGCGGCGGCATGCGCCCGCATATCGTGACCGACCAGACCTCGGCGCACGACCTCGTCAATGGCTACCTGCCGCAAGGCTGGACCGTCGCGCAGTGGGAGCACGCGCGCCAGCACGATCCCAAGTCGGTGGAGGCCGCCGCGCGTCCGTCCATCGTCAAACACGTGCAGGCCATGCTCGACTTCCAGAAGATGGGCGTGCCGACGGTCGACTACGGCAACAACATCCGCCAGGTGGCGTTCGACGAAGGCGTGCGCAACGCCTTCGATTTCCCCGGTTTCGTGCCGGCCTATATCCGCCCGCTGTTCTGCCGCGGCAAGGGCCCGTTCCGCTGGGTTGCGCTGTCGGGCGATCCGGAAGATATCTACAAGACCGACGCCAGGATGAAGGAACTGTTCCCCGACGACAAGCCGCTGCACCGCTGGCTCGACATGGCGCACGACCGCATCGCGTTCCAGGGCCTGCCGGCGCGGATCTGCTGGGTGGGGCTGGACGAGCGCCACCGAGCCGGGCTGGCCTTCAACGAGATGGTGAAGTCGGGCGAGCTGAAGGCGCCGGTGGTGATCGGTCGCGACCACCTGGACTGCGGCTCGGTGGCATCGCCCAACCGCGAGACCGAAGCCATGCGCGACGGCTCCGACGCGGTGTCCGACTGGCCGCTGCTGAACGCGCTGCTGAATACCGCGGGAGGCGCCACCTGGGTCAGCCTGCACCATGGCGGTGGCGTCGGCATGGGCTTCTCGCAGCATGCCGGCGTGGTGATCGTATGCGACGGCACCGACGCGGCGGCAAAACGCATCGAGCGCGTGCTGTGGAACGACCCGGCCACCGGCGTGATGCGCCATGCGGATGCGGGCTATGAACTCGCCATCGAATGCGCGCACGAGAAGGGCCTGGACCTGCCGATGGTGAAGAACGTATGAGTGCAAACCTGCCGCAGCGCTTCGCGCTGGCACAGATCGCCCCGACCCGGTGGAAGAACGGCGGCGGCAACACGCGCGAGATCGCGGTGTGGCCGCCGGGCGCCGGCATGGATGACTTCGTGTGGCGGCTGAGCGTGGCCGATATCGAGGCGGACGGGCCGTTCTCGCCGTTCCCCGGCATTGATCGCCAGATCGTGCTGCTCGAGGGCGCCGGCGTGACGCTGGCCGCCGATGACGGCAGCTTCAGCCACCGGCTCGCGCAGCCCGGCGAGCCGTACGCCTTCTCTGGCGACACAGGCCTGCAGGCCGCGCTGCTCGATGGCGCCACGCGCGACTTCAACGTGATGACGCGCCGGGGCCAGTGCCGCGCGCGTGTCGATGCGTTCCGGCAGGGGTTTGCCGTCAACACCGGCGCCCATACCGTCTGCGTGTTTGCCGTCAGCGGCGCATGGCAGGCGCAGGACGCCGCGATCTCGCTGCAGGCGGGCGAGGGCGCGCTGTATGGCGCCGCGCCGACCGCATCGACGCAATCATTCGAACCTGTGGGCGACGGCGCGCTCTGCCTTAGCGTCACCCTTGAAACGGAGCCGGGCCAATGACGCTGCCACCTGTATCGCCGGCGGCCAGCGCGGACGGCGTCTGGCACAACTGCCACCTGCTGCCCGATGCCGATCCGGCGCAGGCAATCCGCGATGCCGCGCTTGTCGTCGAGCAGGGACGTATCGCGTGGCTCGGCGCAGCCGCCGACATGCCGCGGGCATACGGCGTCTTGCCGCGTCACGACGCCAACGGTGCCTGGATCACCCCGGGCCTGGTCGACTGCCACACGCACCTGGTCTATGGCGGCCAGCGCGCCGACGAGTTCGCGATGCGGCTGGCCGGCGCCGGCTATGAAGAGATCGCGCGCGCCGGCGGCGGCATCGTCTCTACCGTGCGCGCCACCCGCGCCGCCGACGAAGACACGCTGTTCGCGCAGGCCGCCGCGCGGCTGCAGCCGCTGCTGGCCGAGGGCGTGACCGCGATCGAGATCAAGTCGGGCTACGGCCTCAGCCTTGAAGCCGAGCGCAAGCAGTTGCGCGTGGCGCGGCGGCTGGGCGAGCAGTTCGGCGTCTCGGTCCACACCACCTTCCTCGGCGCGCATGCGTTGCCGCCGGAATACGCGGGCCGTGCCGATGACTACATCGACCTGGTCTGCGACACGATGCTGCCGGCGCTGGCCCAGGAAGGGCTGGTCGATGCCGTCGATGCGTTCTGCGAGTCGATCGGCTTCTCGATCGCGCAGACCGAACGCGTGTTCGACGCCGCCGCACGGCACGGACTGCGCGTCAAGCTGCATGCGGAGCAGCTCAGCAATCTCGGCGGCGCCGCGCTGGCCGCGCGCCATCGCGCGTTGTCCGCGGACCATCTCGAACATCTCGATGAGGCCGGCGTCGCGGCGATGGCCGAGGCCGGCACCGTGGCCGTGCTGCTGCCCGGCGCCTACTACTTCCTGCGCGACACCAACCTGCCGCCGGTCGCGCTGCTGCGCCAGGACGGCGTGCCGATGGCGATCTCCACCGACCACAACCCGGGCACGTCGCCGGTGACCTCGCTGCTGCTGATGATGAATATGGCCTGCACGCTGTTCCGCCTGACCGTGCCGGAAGCGCTGGCCGGCGTGACCGTGCATGCGGCGCGCGCACTGGGCGCCGCCGACCGGCACGGCAGGCTCGCGGCAGGACGCGTTGCCGACTTCGCGCTGTGGCGCATCGATTCGCCGGCCGAGCTGGCCTACTGGTTCGGGCGCAACCCGGTGGCGACGGTGGTGCGGCAGGGCCGCGTTTATCACGCCCACGGAGGCGCATCGGCATGAGCGCTACACAACTGCTCGCACCTTTCGCGCTGCTGCCGTCCGGCTGGGCGCGCGATGTGCTGCTCGCATGGGACGAACAGGGCCGCTTCACCACCGTGCAGCCTGACGCCACGCCGGCTGCCGGCGTGCCGCGCGCAGTGGGCCCGGTGCTGCCCGGCATGCCGAACCTGCACTCGCACGCCTTCCAGCGCGGCTTTGCCGGCCTGACGGAATACCGCAGCCGTGCGCAGGGCGACGATCCCGCCGGCGCCGATTCCTTCTGGAGCTGGCGCACGCTGATGTACCGCTTCGCGCAGCGGCTTTCGCCCGACACGCTGGAAGCGGTTGCCACCCAGCTCTATATCGAGATGCTGCGCGCGGGCTACACCAGCGTGTGCGAGTTCCACTACGTGCATCACGACGAGGGCGGCAGGCCCTATGCCGATGCCGCCGAGATGTCGCTGCGGCTGCTGCGCGCGGCGCAGCGCACCGGCATCGGCATGACGCTGCTGCCGGTGCTGTACCAGACCGCCGGTTTTGGCGGCAAGCCGCCGCTGGAAGGGCAGCGGCGCTTCCTGCACGACACCGATGCGATGCTGAAGCTGCTGGAACGGCTGCGCCCGGCGTGCGCACAGTCGGGCGCGCGCCTTGGGCTGGCACCGCACTCGCTGCGCGCGGTGCCGGAGCAAAGCCTGGTGCACGCCGTGGCGGGACTGCGGGCCATCGATGCGCAGGCGCCCATTCATATCCATATCGCCGAACAGCAGAAGGAAGTCGACGACTGCATCGCGTGGTCGGGCACGCGCCCGGTGACGTGGCTGTTCGATCATGTCGAGGTCGATGCGCGCTGGTGCCTGGTGCATGCGACGCATATGGACTGGGACGAGCGCCGGCGCCTTGCGCACAGCGGCGCGGTGGCCGGCATCTGCCCGACCACCGAGGCCAACCTGGGCGACGGCGTGTTCGAGGCCGCACCCTACCTGGCGCAGCACGGCGCCTGGGGCATCGGCTCGGACAGCCATGCCAGCGTCAGCGTGGCGGAGGAACTGCGGCTGTTCGAGTACGGGCAGCGGCTGGGGCTGCAGCGGCGCAACGTGCTGGCGTCCGACACGCACGCGCAGGTGGCGGACCGCCTGTACCTCGAAGCGGTGGCCGGTGGCGCGCGTGCGTCGGGCCGCGCGGTGGCCGGACTGGCAGCGGGCCAGCAGGCCGACTTCGTCGTGCTCGACGGCGCGCATCCGACGCTGGCGGGACTCGACGGGTCGCAGGCGCTGGCCACGCATGTGTTCGCCAGCCACGGCCATGAGACACTAGCGGATGTCCGCACCGCCGGCCGCAGCCGCGTGCAGCATGGCGCGCATCCGCTGCAGGCGGAGGCCGGACGCCTGTTCATCGCGGCGCGCGCCAGCCTGCTGGCCGACTGAAACCGGGCGCACGCCCACTGCATCGCAACCATCATGTCCTTTTCCACCGATACCCCCGCCTTCACCCTGCACCGGGGCACGCGCCCGCTGCTGGTATCGATGCCGCATGTCGGCACGCACCTGCCCGCATCGGTCTCGCAGCGCCTGACCGCCGAGGCCCGCACCGTGCCCGACACCGACTGGCACCTGGAGCGCCTGTACGGCTTCGCCCGCGAACTCGGCGCGTCGGTGCTGGCGGCCACGCACTCGCGCTACGTGGTCGACCTGAACCGCCCGCCCGACAACGCCAACCTGTACCCGGGCCAGGACACCACCGGCCTGTGCCCGGTCGATACCTTCGACAAGACCCCGGTCTACGCCGACGGCAACGGCCCCGACGACGCCGAAATCGCCGCGCGCCGCGACGCGATCTGGCGCCCGTACCACCAGGCGCTGGCCGACGAGCTGGCACGGCTCAAGGCCGCGCATGGCACGGTTGCGCTGTGGGACGCGCATTCGATCCGCTCG
Source organism: Cupriavidus taiwanensis (assembly GCF_900249755.1). Classification (NCBI taxonomy): domain Bacteria; kingdom Pseudomonadati; phylum Pseudomonadota; class Betaproteobacteria; order Burkholderiales; family Burkholderiaceae; genus Cupriavidus; species Cupriavidus taiwanensis. Next base: position 2,943,423 of record NZ_LT976853.1, on the reverse strand, counting down.
GTGCTGCCGCGCTTCTTCGACGGCAAGCTGCCGGATTTCAACCTCGGCACGGCCAACGGCGAAAGCTGCGACGCGGGGCTGGCGAACCAGCTGCTCGAGCAGGCCAGCGCGGTGCCCGGCCATACCGCGGTGCTGAACGGGCGTTTCAAGGGCGGGTATATCACGCGGCAGTATGGCAAGCCGGCCGACGGCGTGCACGCGGTGCAACTCGAACTGTCGCAGTGCGCGTATATGAGCGAGACGTATCCGTTCGCCTATGACGAGGCGCGCGCCACTGCCTTGCAGCCGGCGCTGCAAGGCATGCTGGCAACGGTGCTAGCTTTCGTCGAATCGCGGTAAGGACCCAGGGCCAGCCGCCCGCACGCTGGCCATGGCGACTTGCTCCCGGTAACCGACACGTCGTCCCCGCGTAGGCGGGGACCCAGTGTCTTTGAAGCGCAAGCGCTTCTCAAAGTCGCTGGGTTCCCGCTTTCGCGGGAATGACGGTGGTCTTTGATTTCTTGGTGGTAGATGCCCGGCCCTCACCCCGACCCTCTCCCGGCGCGGGAGAGGGAGCCAACCACCGCAAATCGGCGATCGCACCATGAAAAAAAGGCCCGGCGCAATACCGGGCCCCGGTGCTTACCTGCGCTGCCTTACTTCTTCACCACATTCTTGTCCGCCTTGCTGCCAGTGGCCTCGTTGTACTTCTCCACGTACGCCTCGAACAGCTTGCGGATCGAGCGCCCGATCTTGGCGTAGTCCGCTTCGTTCAGGTTCGCCAGCGAGACCCGCCCGGACGGATGGCGCGTGCCGAAGCCGCGGCCCGGCAGCAGCACCACGCCGGCCTCGTCGGCCAGCTGGAACAGCAGTTCGTTGGGCTCGACCGAGTTCAGCACCCATTTGACGAAGTCCGGCCCGATCGCCTTGCCGCCGAGCTGTTCGAGATCGAGCAGCGTGTAGTAGTCGACGGCGTTAGGGTCGTCGCCTTCCGGCGCAATGCCGATCTCGCGGTACAGCGCGGCCTTGCGGCTGCGGATCAGCCGCTTCATCGCGTTCTTGTAGTTGTCGGGGGTATCCATCAGCGAGAACAGCGAGAACAGCACCATCTGCACCTGCTGCGGCGTCGACAGGCCGGCGGTGTGGTTCAGCGCCACCGTGCGGCTGTCGGCAACCAGGCGGTCGATGAACTTCAGCTTCTGCGGCTCGGTGGTGATCGAGCTGTAGCGCTGGTTCAGCTCCTCGCGCGTCGCCTGCGGCAGCTTGCCGATCTGCAGGTCGAAGATATTGTCGCGGTGGGTGGCGATCACGCCCAGGCGCCAGCCGGTCGCGCCGAAGTACTTCGAGAACGAATACACCAGGATGGTATTGCGCGGGCACATCGCGAACAGCGAGACGAAGTTGTCGGCGAAGGTGCCGTAGACGTCGTCGGTCAGGATGATCAGGTCCGGGCGTTCCTCGACGATCGAGGCCAGGTATTCCAGGCTCTCGTCGCTCATGCGCACTGACGGAGGATTGCTCGGGTTGACCAGGAAGAAGGCCTTGACCTTGGGGTCGCGCAGCTTGTCGAGCTGCGCCTTCGAGTACTGCCAGCGCGAATCCGGGTCGGCGTCGACCGACAGCTCCACCAGCTGGTAGTCGTTCAGCTCCGGGATCTCGATGTACGGCGTGAAGATCGGCATGCCCAGCGCGATGGTGTCGCCCGCCTTGAGCAGGTGGTTCTCGCGGATGGTGTTGAACAGGTAGGTCATGGCGGCGGTGCCGCCTTCGACCGCGAACAGGTCGAAGTCGCCGATGAAGGGATGATCGCCGATCATCTCCTTGCGGATGTACTGGCTGACGATGGTTTCCGACAGCTTGAGCATGCGGTCGGGCACCGGGTAGTTGCACGCCAGGATGCCTTCGCACATCTCGTAGAGGAAGTCGCCCGCACTCAGGCCGAGCTGGTCGCGCACGTACGAGACCGCGCCGGCCAGGAATTTCACCCCCGGCGTATCGGCAAACTCGCGCGCGAACAGGTCGAAGCGCTCTTCGATGCCGTCGCGGCGCGGGAAGCCGCCGACACCCTCCGGCATGTACGAGAACGAGCGTTCCGATTCGCGCATCGCGAACAGGCCCAGCTGCCAGAAGCCGTGGCGCGGCACCGTCGCCAGGAAGTTGGGGTTGCCGCGGCCGGCGTTGAGCATCAGCCGCTCGGCGTCGCTGCTGGCGAGCTTGATCAGTTCATCCTTCAGTTCGAACGGCGAGAGGCTGGACAGCTTGGAGATATCGAACTTGCTCATGGCTTGCTCCTGTGTAGGCGCTTGTCGGTTGGATTGGCGGGCCGGGAAGAAAGGGATGGCCCGCGCGGCGGCAGAGAGGGCAAAGAGGAATGCGCTAGACCAGGCCCACCACCAGCGGCCCCAGCAGCGTCAGCAGCACGTTGGCGAGCGCATAGGTGATGGCGAACGGCACCGTCGGCACCGGGCTTTCGGCCTTGTCGAGAATGCCGCCGAAGGCGGGGTTGGCGCTGCGCGAGCCCGACAGCGCGCCGGCCAGCAGCGCGGCGTTGTCGTACCTCAGCACGTAGCGGCCGAACAGCATGGTCAGGAACAGCGGCAGCAGCGTCACCACCGCGCCCAGGATGAAGATGGTCAGGCCGCTCTGGCGCAGCGTGGTCACGGCCTGCAGGCCGGAGTTGATGCCGACGATGGCGACGAATGCGGCCAGCCCAAAGTCCTTCAGCAGCTGGCACGCGGCGGTCGGCATGGCGCCGAACATCTTGTGCTTGGAGCGGGCCCAGCCGAACACGAGGCCCGACAGCAGCGCGCCGCCGCCGGCGCCGAGCGTCAGCGGAATCGAGCCGACGCGCCAGACCAGCAGCCCCACCAGCAGGCCCACCAGCACGCCGGCGCCGAAGTAGACGAAGTCCGTCTTCTCGCTCGGCACCAGTTCATAGCCGGCGCTCTGGGCCGCGCGCTTGGTATCGGCCGGGGTGCCGTACAGCGTGATGATGTCGCCGTGCTGCAGCTTCAGGTCGGGCAGCAGCGGCAGCGGATGGTCATAGCGCTCGATGCGCTCGATATAGACGCCGTGGCGCATGTCGCGCCCGACCATGTCGACGATCTCGGCCACGGTCTTGTTGTTCATGCCCTTGGCCGTGAACACCACGTTGCGCGACTGCATCACCGCGCCCATGCCGTCGGCATCGGCCACTTCCTCGCCGATCTGCGCGGCCGCCGGCACCACGGCATCGCGGCGGCCGACCAGCAGCACCAGGTCGTCGTGCTGCAGCACCAGGTCCTGCGTGACTTCGATCTGCTTGCCGCCGCGCTGCACTTTCTCCACCGTCACCAGGTCTTCGCCGCCCAGCTCCAGTTGCGCGACAGTCTTCCCCGATGCATCGTTGACGCGATACAGCCGGCCGACCAGCCGCGGCAGCGCGCCGCGCTGGCCCGGTCCGTATTGCGGCAGGCCGCCGTTGAGCTGGGCCTCGACCTTCTTGGCATCGGTCTTCAGGTCCGATTTCATGAAGCGGGGCAGGATGTTGACGCAGACGATGATCGCGCCGAGCGAGCCGAACACATAGGTCACCGCATAGCCGACCGCGACGTTGGCCTGCAGCGTCTTGACCTGGTCAGGGGGCAGGCCAAGCTTGGTGATGGCGTCGCCCGCCGTGCCGATGATGGCCGACTGCGTCATGCCGCCGGCGGCCAGCCCCGCGGCCAGGCCCTTGTCGAGATGGAACAGCTTGGCCAGCACCACCACCGTGACCAGCCCGCACACCGCCATGAACACCGCCATGGCGATCTCGCGCAGCGAACTGCGGTTCAGCGAGTTGAAGAACTGCGGGCCGCTTTCATAGCCCACCGCGTAGATGAAGACCGCGAACATCACCGCCTTGACGCCGTTGTCGATCTCGACGCCGACCTGGCTGATCACCACCGCCGCAAGCAGCGAGCCGGCGACGCCGCCCAGCTGGAAGCGCCCGAAGGTGATCTTGCCGATCGCGTAGCCGACCGCCAGCGCAAGGAACAGCGCGGACTCTGGCGACTTCTGGAAAATCTCATGCAACCAATCCATCGAAGGCTCCTGGAAAGAGTGATGCAGGTTGGGCGAGTTGTGTCTTCCGGGGCGTGGGGGCGCTGGGGGACGGACACGGAGGCGATGACGTCCACGCTGGCCATATGCGGTGGCGGCACGCGAGCCCCCGCGTGCGACGGCATGGCCGTGTCGAGCTAGCGAGAGGGATTATCCGTGCCGCTTCGGGGCCGGCGTAGTGAAAGCTTTTGTCGGGGAATTAAACGCGGTCAACATTGCACACGCGCCGGCGCGGCTGCGCGCGGCGGGGTGGCGTGCGTGGCGCAAAAGTGCGGCGCGCACCCGCCAAAGAGAGAGTGCGCCTCACCCGGACGGGTGGGGCGGCAGGGGGAAGGCGCCGCTGCTTCAGCGCCCGCCGGCCAGGCGCGCTTCGATATGCTTGGCGCGTTCCAGCGAACCCGGATGCGAGCTCAGCATGCTCGACTGCCCGCCGTCGAGCGTCGACATCTTGCGGAACGCCGACGCCAGCGCCTGGCGATTTGCGCCGTTCTTCGTCAGCAGGTCAAAGGAGTAGTCGTCCGCCGCGGTTTCCTGGCGCTGCGAGAACTGCGCGTTGACGAACTGCTCGGCCAGCGCGCCGATCTGCGACGACGACAGCGCCGTCAGCGAAGCGATGCCGGTCGACCCCAGCAAGCCACGCGCCGCGGCCGCCGTGTAGGCCACCTGCATCGCCGCCTTGGTATGGCCCAGCGCCACATGGCCGATCTCGTGGCCGACCACGCCGCGCACCTCGTCGTCGCTCAGCAGGTCCATCAGCCCGCTGTAGACGCGCACGCAGCCATTGGCCATGGCCCAGGCATTGATGTCCTTGGTCATGTAGACCTTGGCATCGAGCGGCAGGCCGGTATTGCTCAGGCCGCTCATCACGGTGGCCAGGCGCCGGGCGTAGGTGCTGTTGGCCGCGGCGATGGTGTTCTTCTTGTCCATCTCGGCGCAGGACTGGTCCGACAGCGTCTTGACGCTGCTGTCCGACAGCGTGGCCGCGGTGAACAGGCTGCCGCCGGCCTGGGTCAGGCTTTCCATGTTGGCGCCGGCACAGCCGGCCAGCAGGGCGGCGCAGGCGAGGGCGGGTAGGGTCAGTCGGCTCATGGTGGCTCCGGGGTTCTAGGGGATGGCAATGCCATAGGATAGGAAGCCACGCCCGGGGGCACCAGTGGGCGCTGTCCGACACACCTTGAAACGTCGGCCGGAAGGCATCGCAGGTATAAGTGATGTGACCGAACCGGCTGGTGCCAAGAGAAAATTTCCAAAGCGGGCCTCAGCAACGCCCGAGCCGGTGGCTTGATCTTTGTTCGTTTTTAAACGAAAATGATCTCTACCGAATCGAGCACTACTTGACGTCGGGCGCGCATCAGGATCTCTACCTGGACTGGCTTCGGCGGCTGCGTGACAGCCAGGCCAAGGTGGCGGTGATTCGCCGGGTGGCCCGGGTCGAGCTGGGTAATTTTGGGGATCACAAGTTCTGCCGTGACGGCGTGTGGGAGCTGCGCATCGACGTCGGGCCGGGCTATCGGGTTTATTACGCCGTGTCCGGGCATCGCGTGGTGCTGCTCCTGTGTGGTGGCGACAAGCGAACGCAGGACGCGGATATTGCCCGAGCTGTGGGCTGTTGGCAGGACTGGCAACGGAGATCGGACGATGAGAAGCAGGCCCCATGACGAGGCGATGGCCGAGCTGTACCACAGCGATCCGGCGCTGGCGCTGGAGGTCATCAATGGCATCCTGGCCGATGGTGACCAGGCAGAGTTGCTGGTCGTGCTGCGCCAGATGACGCAGGCCTTTGGCGGTGTTCAGGCCGTGGCCGAGCAGGCGCACCTGAATCTTACCCAGCTCTATCGCACGCTGTCGCCGAAGGGCAATCCGGCGCTCAGCAGCCTGTCGGCCATTCTCAAGGCAATGGGAATGCGGCTGGCGGTGCAGCCATTGACCACATCTGCTCAGGCGACCTGAACAGCGCCACATGAAAGCAAACCGCTCATTGCCCAAAACGCGGGCGCGGCCGTCCGCGCGGTACCACGAAGACGGCCACGACCGTACGCCTCGATGACGATGTCCTCGAGGCGTTGAAGGCAAGCGGGCCGCGCTGGCAGACGCGGCTCAACGTCCTGGTTCGCGACTGGCTGAAGACGCACAGGCTCGACGAAATCGAGGTCTGAGCATGAGCCGGCCTCTTGTGGCGGGCTTATTGCCGGCTTATTTGCGGGCTTTGGCTTGTTGCTTGGGAAGAAATCTGGTGCCCGGGGTCGGACTCGAACCGACACGCCTTGCGGCGGGGGATTTTGAGTCCCCTGCGTCTACCTGTTTCACCACCCGGGCAGGTGTGACGGCATCGGAACCGATGCCGGGATGAGCCGGGGATTATGCCGGAAATCCTATCGGCGGACAACCGGCGCCGGGCCGGTCCGGGGCCGCGCAAATCCGGTAGCATGGCGTCCAGCCTAGCGCCCGCCGACCGCACCGACCGCCGCCATGACCGACCCAGACCTGCTTGCGCACCTCGCCCGCCTGCCTTCGCAGGACCCGGCCTTCTATGACCGCGAGTACAACAACCGCGCCAATGTGCCGGACAACCCGGCGCACCTGGCGCGCTGGGCGCAGTGGTCGGCGCAGGTGCGCGCACGCGGCCCGTTCCTGGCGGACCTGAGCTATGCCGGCGCGGATTCGCGCCATGCGTCTGGCGAGACCCTGGACTACTTCCCCGCGCAGCGCGCCAACGGGGCCTTGCCGCCGCTGCTGGTGTTCGTGCACGGCGGCTATTACCGCGCGCTCGACAAGCACGACCACAGCTTCGTCGCCAGCGCGCTGCCGGCGCTGGGGGTGTCGGTGGCGGTGGTCAACTACACGCTGGTGCCGGCGGCGACGGTGCCGGAGATCGTGCGGCAGGTGCTGCGCAGCGTGGCCTGGCTGTACCGGCAGGCGGACCGGCTGGGCCATGATCCGCAGCGGCTGTACCTGGCGGGGCATTCGGTGGGCGGCCACCTGGTGGCGATGCTGATGGCCGCGCGCTGGCCGCAACTGGGGGCGGACCTGCCCGCCGGGCTGGTGCGGGGCGGGCTTTCGGTCAGCGGGCTGTACGACATGGAACCGCTGCGGCGCGCGGCCTTCCTGCAGTGCGACCTGAAGCTGTCCGAAGCGGATGTCGCGCGATTGTCGCCCGCGTACATGGCGCCGGCCGATGATGCGCCGCTGGCCATCGCGGTGGGGGAACTGGAGGCGGCCGAGTACCACCGCCAGCATGCGCTGATCCGCGCGGCGTGGCCGGCCAAGGTCAGGCATCCGGCGGCGAGCGACCTGGTGCTGCCGGACTGCCATCACTTCAACGTGCTGGACAGCCTGGCCAGCGCGGACGGCGCGCTGACGCGCGCGGTGCTGCAGTTGATGGGGCGCTGAGCGCACGGGCGGCCGGTGCCGGCCGGGGGGCTCAGCCCTCCAGCACGCGCAGCAGCGACGAGGTATCGTCCTTGCCCCAGCCCTTGTCCATCAGCGCGCGCAGTTGCGCCGAGGTGGCCTGCATCGCCGGCAGTTCCAGGCCGATTTCCTCGGCGATGTCGCGCGCCAGCCCGAAGTCCTTGTCGTGCAGCCGTGCCTCGATGCCGGCGGCAAAGTTGCGCGCCACCATCTTCGGGCCCATCAGGTCGAGCATGCGGCTGCCGGCCATGCCGGTCGCCATGGCCTCGAACACGCGGCCGGTGTCGACGTTCTGCGCGGCGGCAAAGCGCAGGGCCTCGGCAATGCCTTCGATATTGACCACCTGGGCGATCTGGTTGCACAGCTTGGCGACCTGGCCGGCGCCGTGGTCGCCGATATGGGTGATGGTCTTGCCCAGGCGCTCGAGCAGCGGGCGCACCCGCTCCAGCATCTCGGCCTTGCCGCCGACCATGATGGTCAGCGTGCCGGCCTCGGCGCCCATGGTGCCGCCCGAGACCGGGCAGTCCAGCGCCTCGATGCCGCGCGCGGCCAGCGCCGCGGCGATTTCCCGCGTGACGATGGGCGAGATGGTGCTGTGGTCGACGCAGATGGTGCCGGGCGCGGCGCCGTGGATCACGCCCTGCTCACCCAGCAGCACCTCGCGCACGTCTTCGGACGAGGTCACGTTGGTGAACACCACGCTGGCGCCGCGCGCCGCCTCGGCGGGCGAGAAGAACGGTTCGGCCCCCAGCGCGCGCGCGGCCTCGGCGGCTTCCGGGCGGCGCACGAAGGCGCGCACGGTGTGGCCGGCGGCCAGCAGGTGGCGCACCATGTGCGAACCCATGGCGCCCAGGCCGATGAAGGCGACGGTGACGGGAGTGTGGCTGCTGCGCATGTCGATGCTTCCTTTCGTGTTGCGGCGGGCTTACTTGTCGCCCGCATAGGCAAACTTGCCGTTGCGGATCACCCCCATCACGCGCGAACGCTGGTCGAAGCCCTGATGGTCCTTCGGGTTCAGGTTCATCACGCCGTTGGGGATGGTGAGATTGGTCGTGGTTTCCAGCGCGTCGCGCATGGCGGCGCGGAATTCGCGCGTGCCGGGCTGGGCGCCGCTCTTCAGCGCGCGGCGGGCGGCGTCGTCGAGCAGCATCCACGCGCCCCAGGCGTCGCCGGCGAACTGCGTGACGCTGTCGGCGCCGTACTTTGCTTCGTAGCGATTGACGAAGTCCAGCGCCACCTTGCGCACCGGGTGGCTCTCGGGCAGCTGGCGCGCGACCACCACCGGGCCGGTCGGGAACAGCGTGCCTTCCACGTCCTTGCCGCCCATGCGCAGGAAGTCCCAGGTGGCGATGCCGTGGGTCTGGTAGACCTTGCCCTTGTAGCCGCGCTCGCCCAGCGTCTTCTGCGGCAGCACCGACGGCGTGCCGGCACCGGCGATCAGGATCGCGTCGGGGTTGGCCGCCATCAGCTTGAGCACCTGCCCGGTCACCGAGGTGTCGTTGCGCGAGAAGCGCTCGCTGGCAACGACCTTGATCTTGCGCACTTCGGCCAGCTTGGAGAACTCGCGCCACCAGCTTTCGCCGTAGGCGTCGGCAAAGCCGATGAAGCCGACCGTCCTGACGCCGTGGTTGCTCATGTACTCGGTCAGCACGGTGGCCATGTGCGAGTCGTTCTGCGGCATCTTGAAGGCCCAGCGGCGCTTGGCGTCGGTCTGCGGCTCGACGATCGCGGCCGAAGCGGCCAGCGCCACCATCGGGGTCTCGCCCTCGGCCACGGCGTCGAGCGCGGCGATGGCGGTGGGGGTGATATTGGGGCCGACGATCACGTCGACTTTTTCCTCGGAGATCAGCTTGCGCACGTTGCGCACCGCGGCGGCGGGGTCGGTGCCGTCGTCCAGGATGATGTAGTGCGCCTTCTGGCCGCCCAGCGTCTGCGGCCACATCAGCACGGTGTTCTTGGACGGGATGCCGATCGAGGCGGCCGGCCCGGTGGTGGATACATCGATGCCGACGCGGATGTCGGCATGCGCGGCGGCGCTGGCGCAGAGCAGCGCGCCGGCCAGCAGCAGGGGGCGCAGGGGCAGCTTCAGCATGGTCTCCTCCGTTCTTATATGTGACGGGAAAGGATAGCCGAACTCGGCCGGCGCGGCACCGTGGCCCCGCGCCAGCGGCTTGAGCAGCCTTAGCGCACGCCCAGGCGCCAGAGCGATGTCACTTCCGCCGAACGCGCCGCGTGCAGCGGGTCGGCCGCGTCGGCCGCGCGCGGGTGGCGCGGGCGGATGTCGGAGCGGCCCAGCACCTTCAGCCCGGCGGCGTCGATCCAGCCGGTCAGTTCGTCGCGCGAGCGCAGGCCCAGGTGCTCGGCCAGGTCCGACAGCAGCAGCCAGCCTTCGCCGCCAGGTTCCAGATGCTCGGCCAGCCCTTGCAGGAAGCCGCGCAGCATGGCGCTGTCCGGGTCATAGACCGCGCGCTCGACCGGCGAACTGGGCCGTGCCGGCACCCAAGGCGGGTTGCACACCACCAGCGGTGCGCGGCCTTCGGGGAACAGGTCGGCCTCAACGATCTCGACCTCGGCGCTGTAGCCGAGCCGGTCGATGTTCTCGCGCGCGCACGCCAGCGCGCGCGGGTCCTGGTCGGTGGCCACCACGCGCTGCACGCCGCGCCGGGCCAGCACCGCGGCCAGCACGCCGGTGCCGGTGCCGATATCGAAGGCCAGCGTCGTGGCCGGCAGCGGCTCGGCCGCGACCAGGTCGACGTACTCGCCGCGCACCGGCGAGAACACGCCGTACCACGGGTGGATGCGGTCTTCCAGCGCGGCGATCTCGACGCCCTTCCTGCGCCATTCGTAGGCGCCGATCATGCCCAGCAGCTCGCGCAGCGAGGCCACGTAGGGCTCGCCGGCCGCGCCGTAGACCTGCTCGCAGGCGTCGCGCACATCCGGCGCGCGACGCAGCGGAATCTCGTGTCCGGCCTCGAACGGCAGCAGCAGCATGCCCAGCGTGCGCGCGCGCTGCGACTGCGCCAGCCGGTGCAGGTGGAAGGCCTCGGTGGGCGACGCGCCCGCGCCCTTGCTCTTGTCTTTGGCCTTTTGGCCGGGGCGGCTGGCCTTCTTGGGTTTGCGCTCGGTGCGGCGCGCCAGCGCGTTCAGCAGCTGGCGCGCGTTCTGGAAATCGCCGCGCCACAGCAGCGCGGTGCCTTCGCAGGCCAGCCGGTAGGCGGTATCGGCGCTGGTGGTGTCGTCGGCGACGACCACGCGCCGCGGCGGCGGCAGGCCCGCCTCGGAGCGCCAGGCGGCGCTGTGCTCGACGCCGTTTTCGGTCCAGTGGATGCGGGGCAGGTCGCTCACAGGGCCTCCGGGCGGCGGGATGGGGTGTGCAGGGCAGGCATCGTGGATGGGCTTCTTATATAGATAGAGAGCGGCGGCGTGGCCGGCTCAGAGTTCGTAGGCTTCGTGGTCGCCGGACATGGCCTGCTCGACCAGCTTGCGGTTGAGCGTTGGCGAGAACAGTTCGATGAAGGTGTAGACAAAGCTGCGCAGGTAGGCCCCCTGCTTGACGGCCAGGTGGGTCACGTTGCTGCCGAACAGGTGCCCGGCGGCAATGCCGCGCAGGTTGCGGTCGCGCTCGGCATCATAGGCGACCCCGGCGACGATGCCCACGCCCAGCCCGATCTCGACGTAGGTCTTGATCACGTCGGCGTCGATGGCCTCGAGCACGATGTCCGGCGCCAGGTGGCGCAGCGCGAAGGCCTTGTCGATCTTGGTGCGGCCGGCAAAGTTGGCATCGTAGGTGACCAGCGGGTACCCCATCAGGTCTTCCAGCGCCAGGTGCTTCTTGTCCAGCAGCGGGTGGTCGGGCGGCGTAATCACCATATGGGTCCACTGGTAGCCCGGCAGCGACACCAGGTTCTTGTCGCTGGAGATGCCTTCGGTGGCGATGCCGATGTCGGCGTGGTCATGCAGCAGCATGTCGGCGATCTGCGCCGGGTTGCCCTGCTGGATCGACAGCCGCACCTTGGGGTAGCGCTTGGTGAACTCGCTGATCACGCGCGGCAGCGCATAGCGCGCCTGCGTGTGCGTGGTGGCGATGGTGAAGTTGCCCTGGTCCTGCGCCGCATAGTCCATGCCGACGCGCTTCAGGCTTTCCACCTCCTGCAGGATCTTCTCGACCGAGCTCAGGATGCGGCGGCCGGGCTCGGTCAGGCTGCGGATACGCTTGCCGTGGCGGGTAAAGATATCGACGCCCAGCTCTTCTTCCAGCTCGATGATGGCCTTGGACACGCCGGGTTGTGACGTGTAGAGCGCTTTGGCGGCCTCGGTCAGGTTGTAGTTCTGCCGGACGGCCTCACGCACGAAGCGAAACTGGTGCAAGTTCATATATCTGGGTTCGTATAAACAAACAACTTCTTATTAGTTTGAGGTATGAGGCCAGTTTATTACGATTCTCGAACTTTGTTAATGAACGGCCTGCCCTCGGTGCGCCTTCTCGCCGCAGCCCGCTGCACGGCGAGAGCCGCGGGCCACGCCACACCGAGCCCCACATGTCCCTGGCCTATACCGCTTCTGGTCTGTTCGTAGGCGTCCTCGTCGGCCTGACCGGCGTGGGAGGGGGCTCGCTGATGACGCCGCTGCTGACGCTGCTGTTCGGCTTCTCGCCGGCCACCGCGGTCGGCACCGACCTGGCCTTCGCCGCCATCACCAAGGGTTTCGGCACCATCGCGCATCGCGCCCACGGCCACGTGCAGTGGCAGGTGGTGCGGCGCCTGTGCATCGGCAGCATTCCCGCGGCCGTGGCCGCCATCCTGGTGCTGAAAAGCGCCGGCGAACTCGACGCGCGGTGGCTGCATGCGATCCGCGTGACCATCGGCGTGTCGGTGCTGCTGACGGTGCTGTCGCTGCTGTTCCGCCGCCAGATGCTGGCCTGGCTGGAACGCAACCCGCGCTTCCAGCTGCATGGCCGCAGGCAGGTCGTCGCCACGGTCATCGTCGGCGCGGTGATCGGCGTGCTGGTCACGGTCTCGTCGATCGGCGCCGGCGCGGTCGGCGCCACGCTGATCCTGCTGCTCTACCCCCAAATGAAGCCGGCCGAAGTGGCCGGCACCGACATTGCCTACGCCGTGCCGCTGACGGCGCTTGCCGGGCTGGGCCATGTGTGGCTCGGCACGGTCGACTGGAATTTGCTGCTGGCGCTGCTGGTGGGTTCGATCCCCGGCATCTGGCTGGGCGCGCAACTGTCGCGGGCGCTGCCCGAGCGGCTGGTGCGCGCCGCCCTGGCGACCACGCTGACGCTCGTCGCCATCAAGCTCGTCTCCTGAATTCAACGAATACTGAACGGACCCCGCCATGTATCAGTACGACACATATGACCAGCGCATCGTCGCCGAGCGCGTTGCCCAGTTCCGTGACCAGGTGCGCCGCCGCCTGTCGGACGAGCTGACCGAGGAAGAATTCCTGCCGCTGCGGCTGCAGAACGGCCTGTACATGCAGCGCCACGCCTACATGCTGCGCGTGGCGATCCCGTACGGCCTGCTGTCGTCGACGCAGCTGCGCAAGCTGGCCCATATCGCGCGCGAATACGACCGCGGCTACGGCCATTTCTCGACCCGCCAGAACATCCAGTACAACTGGATGGAGCTGGAGCGCGTGCCCGACGTGCTGGCCGAGCTGGCCAGCGTCGAGATGCACGCGATCCAGACCTCGGGCAACTGCGTGCGCAACATCACCACCGACCACTTCGCCGGCGTCGCGCCGGACGAGTCGGTGGACCCGCGCGTGCTGGCCGAGCTGCTGCGCCAGTGGAGCACGTTCCAGCCGGAATTCGCCTTCCTGCCGCGCAAATTCAAGATCGCGATCTCGGCGTCGGCGGATGACCGCGCCGTGGTGCAGATGCACGACATCGGCGTCTACGCCTACAAGAACGCCGACGGCGACACGCGCCTGCGCATCCTGGCCGGCGGCGGCCTGGGCCGCACGCCGATCCTGGGCACGATCATCAAGGACGACCTGCCGTGGCAGCACATGCTGACCTATATCGAGTCGGCGATCCGCGTGTACAACCGCTACGGCCGCCGCGACAACAAGTACAAGGCCCGCATCAAGATCCTGGTCAAGGCCATCGGCGCCGACAAGTTCGCCCAGGAAGTCGAGGAAGAATGGCAGCACAGCAAGGACGGCCCGGGCACGCTGACGCAAGCCGAGTTCGACCGCGTCGCGCAGTACTTCACGCCGCCCGCGTATGAAAAGCTGGCCGATACCGACGCCTCGTACGAAAAGCACCTGCTCGAAGACAAGGCCTTCGCGCGCTGGGTCAGCCGCAGCGTGCACGGCCACAAGGTGCCGGGCTACGCCGCGGTGACGCTGTCGACCAAGCCGGGCCTGGCCTCGCCCCCGGGCGACGCCACCGCCGAGCAGATGGAAGCGGTGGCCGGCTTTGCCGACCAGTTCGGCTTCGGCGAGCTGCGCGTGGCGCATGAACAAAACCTGGTGCTGCCGGACGTGAAGAAGCAGGACCTGTACGCGCTGTGGCAGCTGGCGAAGAAGGCCGGCCTGGCGACGCCGAACATCGGCCTGCTGACCGACATCATCGCCTGCCCCGGCGGCGACTTCTGCTCGCTGGCCAATGCCAAGTCGATCCCGATCGCGCAGGCGATCCAGGAGCGCTTCGACGACCTCGACTACGTCTACGACCTGGGCGAGATCTCGCTGAACATCTCGGGCTGCATCAACGCCTGCGGCCACCACCACGTCGGCAATATCGGCGTGCTGGGCGTCGACAAGGATGGTTCGGAGTGGTACCAGGTCACGCTGGGCGGCGCGCAGGGCAACCAGACCGCGCTGGGCAAGGTGATCGGCCCGTCGTTCAGCGCCGAGGAAATGCCCGAGGTGGTGAGCCGCATCATCGACACCTTCGTCGCCAACCGCATCGAGGACGAGCGCTTTATCGAAACCCTGTCCCGCATCGGCATCGCCCCGTTCAAGGAGCGCGTGTACGCGGACAAGCAGCCGCGCGAGCGCGCCGAAGCCTGAGGACCGGAGAGACTGAACATGGCAAAGATCATTCAACTGCAACGCCACGATGCAACCGGCAGCGCGAACGTCACCCCGGTGATCGTCGAAGACAACTGGACCGTGCTGCGCGGCACCGAAGAGCAGCCGCTGACCGACGAACGGATCGCGGCTGCGGTGCAGGGTACGGACGCGGTGCTGTTCCCGCTGTCGGTGTGGAAGGCCAATGAAGCGCTGCTGGCCGGCCGCGACGCCGCCCGCACCGGCGTGTGGCTGGCGCCGGAAGACGAGCCGGGCGATGCCGCCGCGTACTTCGAGCGCGTTGCGCTGGTGGCGGTGGACTTCCCGGTGTTCCGCGACGGCCGCGGCTTCTCCACGGCCTACCTGCTGCGCACCCGCTACAAGTGGCAAGGCCAGCTGCGCGCCATCGGCGACGTGCTGCGCGACCAGCTCAACTTCATGAAGCGCTGCGGCTTCGACGCCTTCGCGGTGCGCGCCGACAAGAACATCGACGACGCGATCAAGGGCTTTACCGAGTTCACCGTGACCTACCAGGCCTCGGTCGACGAGCCGCTGCCGCTGTTCCGCCGCGCGCGCGCCGAGGTCGGTGCGCAGCCGAAGGAAACGGCATGAGCACGGTGCTGAGCGAGATCGCGGTGGTGGCGGAGACCGACGCCGGCGCGGTGTCGGGGCTGCGGCCGCCCGCGCTGTGGGCCGCGCCCGAGTACACCGGCAGCATCGAAGCGCTGGCGCAGAAGGAGCGCGAGCTGGGCGAGCGCCTGGCCGGCATCGCCGCGCGCTTCTTCCGCGCGCGCTTTGCCTCGAGCCTGGCGGCCGAGGACATGGTGCTGACCGACGCCATCCTGCGCGGCAGCGAAGCCGTGCGCGCCGGCATCCGCGTGTTCACGCTGCAGACCGGGCGCCTGCACGCCGAGACCCTGGCGGTGCTGGACAAGGTGCAGGCGCACTACGGCTACACCATCGAACAGTTCACGCCGGACGCCGAGGCGGTCGAGAACTACCTGAAGAAGCACGGGCTGAACGGCTTCTACGACAGCATCGACGCGCGCAAGTCGTGCTGCGGCATCCGCAAGGTCGAGCCGCTCAACCGCGCGCTGTCGCACGCCGACGCCTGGCTCACCGGCCAGCGCCGCGAGCAGGCCGTGACGCGCGCCGAGCTGCCGTTCGAGGAACTCGACGAAGCCCGCGGCATCCCCAAGTTCAACCCGCTGGCGGACTGGAGCGAGGCCGAGGTGTGGGCCTACCTGAAGCGCCACAACGTGCCGGTCAACGACCTGCACGCCAAGGGCTATCCCAGCATCGGCTGCGAGCCGTGTACGCGCGCGGTGCGCGCGGGCGAGGACGTGCGCGCGGGACGTTGGTGGTGGGAGTCGAAGGACTCGAAAGAGTGCGGGCTCCACGAACAGAACATCAAGCATTGAGGCCGGAACAAAATGGGCATCATGAACGACATCGCAGAAGCCACCTCGGGCGTGGCTCACCTGTTGCAGGTACAGAACGACCATCTCGACCGCCTCGAAGCGGAATCGATCTACATCATCCGCGAGGTGGTGGCCGAGTGCCGCAACCCGGCGCTGCTGTTCTCCGGCGGCAAGGATTCGATCGTGATGCTGCACCTGGCGCTGAAGGCGTTCCGCCTGGGCGAGCGCAAGATCGAGCTGCCGTTCCCGCTGGTGCATATCGACACCGGCCACAACTATCCGGAAGTGATTGCCTTCCGCGACCAGCGCGTGGCTGAACTGGGTGCGCGGCTGGTGGTGGGCCATGTCGAAGATTCGATCAAGCGCGGCACCGTGCGCCTGCGCAAGGACACCGATTCGCGCAACGCGGCGCAGGCCGTGACGCTGCTCGAAACCATCGGCGAGCACCAGTTCGACGCGCTGATGGGCGGCGCCCGCCGCGACGAAGAGAAGGCCCGCGCCAAGGAGCGCATCTTCTCGTTCCGCGACGAGTTCGGCCAGTGGGATCCCAAGGCCCAGCGCCCGGAACTGTGGAGCCTGTACAACGCCCGCATGGCGCCGGGCGAGCAGATGCGCGTGTTCCCGATCTCGAACTGGACCGAGCTGGACGTGTGGCAGTACATCGCCCGCGAAAAGCTGGCGCTGCCCCCGATCTACTACGCGCACCAGCGCGAAGTGGTGCGCAAGAACGGCCTGCTGGTGCCGGTCACGCCGATCACGCCCAAGCAGGACGGCGACGTCAGCGAAGTGCTGTCGGTGCGCTTCCGCACCGTCGGCGACATCAGCTGCACCTGCCCGGTGGCCAGCGTTGCCGATTCGCCGGAAGCGATCATCGCCGAGACCGCGGTGACCGAGATCACCGAGCGCGGCGCGACCCGCATGGACGACCAGACCAGCGAAGCCTCGATGGAACGCCGCAAGAAGGAAGGCTACTTCTAAGCCGCACGCAGCAAAGGATCCAGACATGACTCACCAAGCAACCCACCAAGGCCTGCTGCGCTTCATCACCGCCGGCTCCGTCGACGACGGCAAGAGCACGCTGATCGGCCGCCTGCTGTACGACAGCAAGGCCGTGCTGTCCGACCAGCTGACCGCGCTGGCCAACGCCAAGAACAAGCGCACCGCCGGCGAGCAGATCGACTTCTCGCTGCTGACCGACGGCCTGGAAGCCGAGCGCGAGCAGGGCATCACCATCGATGTGGCCTACCGCTACTTCTCGACCGCGCGCCGCAAGTTCATCATCGCGGATACGCCGGGCCACGAGCAGTACACCCGCAACATGGTCACCGGCGCCTCGACCGCCGACGCAGCCATCGTGCTGGTCGATGCCACGCGCGTCACCGTCAGGGACGGCCGCGCCGAGCTGCTGGCGCAGACCAAGCGCCATTCGGCGATCCTGAAGCTGCTCGAGATCCGGCACGTGATCGTCGCGGTCAACAAGATGGACCTGGTCGACTACAGCGAGCAGCGCTTCAACGAGATCCGCGCCGCCTACACCGAACTGGCCGGGCAGCTGGGCCTGAAGGACGTGCGCTACGTGCCGGTGTCCGCGCTGCGCGGCGACAACATCGTGCATGAAAGCGATGCCATGCCGTGGTACCAGGGCGAGCCGCTGCTGCCGCTGCTGGAAGAACTGCCGGTGGAAGAGGCTGCGCCCGAGGACGACGCCGCGCTGCGCTTCCCGGTGCAGCTGGTGATTCGCCAGGACGGCGCGCAGTCGGACGACTTCCGCGGCTACGCCGGCCGCGTCGAGGCCGGCACCGTGCGCGTCGGCCAGAAGCTGCGCGTGCTGCCGGCCAACCGCGAAGCCGTGGTGGCCGAGGTGCTGACGCCCAACGGCGCGGCCGCATCGGCCAATGTCGGCGACACCGTCACGGTGCGCCTGGCCGAGGATGTCGATGTATCACGCGGTGATATGTTCGTTGCCGCCGACGCCACCACCGCATCGGCCAAGAAGCTGCAGGCCGACCTGTGCTGGTTCGACGACGAGTCGCTGAACCCGGCACGCAAGTACGTGCTCAAGCACACCACGGCCAGCGTGTTCGCGCGCGTGTCCGCGGTGGACCGGGTGCTGGACGTGCACACGCTGTCGCACGAGACCGGCCGCCATGACATCCGCCTCAACGATATCGGCTCGGTGCAGATCTCGCTGCAGAAGCCGATCGTCTGCGATGCCTACGGCGACAACCCGGCGACCGGCGCCTTCGTGCTGATCGACGAAGCCACCAACCACACGGTGGCGGCGGGCATGATCCGTGCGTTCTCCTGACCGGTAACGACAGGAAAGGGGCGGCAGATGGACAAGCAGGCGCAGAAGACTTACGGCAAGGTGTTCCTGATCGGGGCAGGCCCCGGTGCGGCAGACCTCATTACGGTGCGTGGTGCACGGCTTCTGGGCGAAGCCCAGGTGGTGCTGCACGACGCGCTGGTGTCGCCGGAGATGCTGGCCTGGTGTCCGCAGGCGCAGCTGGTCGAAGTCGGCAAGCGCTGCGGCCAGCGCTCGACCGCGCAGCTGTTCATCAACCGCCAGATCGTCGACCTGGCCAGCAAGTACCAGCGCGTGGTGCGCCTGAAGGGCGGCGACCCGATGCTGTTCGGCCGCGCCGACGAGGAACTGCAGGCGCTGGAAGCAGCCGGCATTGAGTACGAAGTGGTGCCCGGCATCACCGCCGCGCTGGCGGCGGCTTCGGCCATCGGCAAGCCGCTGACCAGGCGCGGCGTGTCGCGCAGCGTGGCCTTTGCCACGCAGGCCAAGGCCGCGGATGGCGAGGGCTCGGCCGATATCGAAGCCGCGGTCAGGGCCGATACCTTGGTCTACTACATGGGCCGCGACCAGGCCGCGTCGATCGCCGCGCAGCTGATCGCGCACGGCAAGCCCGCCTCGACGCCGGCATGGGTGGTCGAAGCCGCCACCACGCCGCAGCAGCGCAGCCGCGAATTCACGCTTGGACAGATGGCGGCGGGCGAGGCGGCGGCGTGGATCGATCCGGTGCAGCCTAGCCTGCTGATGATCGGGGCGGCGCTGGCGGCGCGGGCTACTGAAGTGGGCAAAAGGGCGGCAGACACGATGGCTGTCAGGGCTGCCTGACACCGCTGGCACGCTGGCGGTGTGCTCCCCTCTCCCGCTCGCGGGAGAGGGGCAGGGGGTGAGGGCAGGCACTGGCATACCACTGCCTTGCACTTCGTGGGCAAGCCTGGCCCTCACCCCAACCCTCTCCCGCAAGCGGGAGAGGGAGCACGCCATCGGTGTGCCGGAAGGTCAGGGTTGGCCAAGCGAAGTCGCTTTCAACGAAGCTGCACAATACGCGGCGATCGCATCAAGCACACCCTCTGACTCACCCACAGCAGGCGCACAGCGTATCCGCAGCGACGGATATTGGTGCCGGCACTGCTCGATCAGCGCCGGCAGGTCGCGCCGGATATGCCCACCCTGGCCAAAGAACACCGGCACCACGGTAATCTCGGCCACGCCGTCGGCGGCAAGCCCGGCCAGCGTATCGGGCAACCCCGGCGACATCAGCTCCAGGAACGCCAGCCGCACCGCGCAGCCGGGCAGGGCGGCCACCAGCTTCTGCTGCAGCCGGTCGAACGGCTCGCGCCAGCGCGCATCGCGCGCGCCGTGCGCGAACAGGACCAGGGCTTGCGTTGGCGCGTCCATGGCAGGCCTTAGTGGCGATCGACCCAGCGCAGCGCCAGCAGCGCCACCATCAGGTAGAGCGTGCCGGGTACCAGCGCCGAGATGATCGGCGGCCACGTATGCAGCAGGCCGACGTGCGAGAACAGCGTGTTCGACAGGTGGAACGACAGCCCCAGCATGATGCCGCCGAACACCTTCACGCCGACCGCGCCGGCGCGCGCGTGCAGGTAGGCGAACGGCAGCGCCAGCGCCACCATCACGAACAGCGTCAGCGGGTAGATCACCTTCTTCCAGAACGCGATCTCGTAGCGCTGCGTGTCCTGCTTGTTGTCGCGCAGGTGGCGGATATAGCGGAACAGGTCCAGCGTCGACATCCGCTCCGGCGTGACCAGCAGCACCGACAGGATCTGCGGGGTCAGCTCCGAATGCATGGCCACGCGCGGGAACTTGACCTGCTCGGCGCGGAAGTCCGGCGCCAGCGCGTCGCGCGCCGGCGCCTTGGGGGCGGCCGGAGCCGCCGTTGCGGGTTGCGCGCCTTGCGCCTGCGGCGCCAGTTCGACGAAGCGGGTCTCGCTGACGTTCTGCAGCTCCCATGACTGGCCGCCCTGGTAACGCCCCTCCTTCGCCACGCGGATCACGCGCAGCCGGTACTGGGGGTCGAACTCGTACATGGTGATGCCGGTGATGGTCTGGTCCGGCCGCAGCCCCGCGACGTTGACGAAGCGGGTGATCTCGCCACCGCCGGCGGCATCCTTGTCGCGGTCCTTGACCCAGACCCCGGAGCGGAAGCCCGACGACACGGTGGCGCCGATTGCTTCCAGCTTTACCTTCTGCGCGTACTGCTCGGCGCGCGGGCCGATGAACTCGCCGAACAGGAACGTCACCAGCGCCAGCGGCACCGCCAGCTTGAACAGCGAGAACAGCGCCTGGCGCGTGTTCAGGCCGGCCACGCGGAAGATGGTGTACTCGGACTGGCTGGCCAGCTGCGAGAACACATAGATCGCGCTGATCAGCACCGCGATCGGCAGCACCTCATACACCCGCGTGGGCGCCTGCAGCAGGACGTGGAACAGCGCCACCAGCGAGGTGTACTGGGCGTTGACGTTCTCCAGCTCGTTGAGCATGTCGAAGAACACGAACAGCGACAGCACCGCGAACAGGATGAAGGCGAACACGCCATAGACCAGCCGGCCGAAATAGCGTTCGTAGACGCGCAGGATCCTCATGCCCGGCCTCCCGTGGCAGCCGCGGCATCGCGCCGGCGCAGCCCGAACACCGCGCGCCAGCCACCCAGGCTGCGGTTCTGGCGATAGCGGAACAGCAGCAGCGCGCCCAGGAACACCGCCAGGTGGATCGGCCACCAGGCCAGCCAGAACGGCATCGAGCCGTTGCGCACCCAGGATTGCGTCAGGTTGATCAGGTTGCTGTAGGTCAGGTAGATCAGCACCGCGAACACCAGCGGCGTGTAGCGGCCCAGGCGCGGGTTCACGTAGGCCAGCGGGATCGCGATCATGACGAAGTTGAAGGCGAGGATCGGCAGCGAGATGCGCCAGATCAGCTCGCCCAGGTTCTCGCGCGTGGGGTTGCGGATCAGGTCGATGGTGTCGCGGCTCTTGGGCGGCAGCTTGGCCTCGGACTCGGGCGGCTTGTTGTCCACCTTGACCGCATAGCGCTCGAACTCGACGATGCGGTAGTCGATCTGCCCGGGCGTGCCGGAATAGCGCCGGCCGTTCTCCATCACCACCAGGCGGTCGCCGTTGGGCATGGTCTCGAACTGGCCCTGGTGCGCCAGTGCCACGCCGATCTTGTCGGCTTCGGCATTGGCGACGAAGACATTGCGCGCATGCTTCATGTCGGCGTCGATGCCCTCGATGAACAGCACGTAGTTGGCCTTGGCCGGCTCGATGAAGCGGCCCGCGGCAATCATCGACATCACCCCGCGCTGCTCGAAGCGGTCGCGGAACAGCGCGCTCTGCTGGTTGGCCCACGGCCACGCGAACATGCCCAGCAGCAGCGCCAGCACGATAAAGGGCGCGGCGAACTGCAGCACCGGCTTGACCAGGTCGCGCAGCGAGATGCCGGCCGAGAACCACACCACCATTTCCGAATCCTTGTACCAGCGCGTCAGCACGATCAGGGTGGAAATGAACAGCGTGGCCGACAGCAGGATCGACAGGTAGCCGATGGTGGCCAGGCCGATCAGCATCAGCACGTCGTTGGGGCTGGCCTTGCCGTTGGCGGCCATCCCCAGGATGCGGATCACGAGCGAGGTGAGCATGAAGGTCAGCATCACCAGGAACACCGCCCCGGCGGTGTAGGCAAGCTCGCGTCGCAGGGCTTGTTGGAGGATCATGCGGGTTCGGTTCCGGGCTGCCGGCCGGAGCGGGCGATGTGCCGTGCGAGGTGCCTGGCAGGACAGCTGGCTGACGGCACAGCGTGCTGTCAGCGTGACCGGGGCGTATCAGCGGCGGCAGGTCGCGGGGTAAAAATCGCGGATAATGGAGGCTTTCGTGTCTAACGAGCCCCTGGAAGGAAGCGCGATGGAATTTAGCACAAAAGCCCTGGATTGGAGCAAAGCCGGCCAAAATGGTTTCCTGGCGACCAAGACCGACTGCCTGGTGGTCGGCCTGTTCGAAGGCCAGAACCTCGGCGGCGTAGCCAAGGCCCTCGATGTGGCCACCAAGGGCTTGGTGGGACGGCTGGTCAAGCAGGGCGACTTCGAAGGCAAGCGCGGCACCCAGCTGATGCTGCACGAAGTCGCCGGCGTGGGCGCCGCGCGCGTGCTGCTGGTGGGCCTGGGCAAGGAAGCCGACTTCACCGACAAGGCCTTTGCCGATGCCGTGCGTACCGCGGTGCGTGCCTTGTCGTCCACGCGCGCGGCGTCGGCCCTGTGGTGCCTGGCGCAGCAGGCGCCGCAGCAGCGCGACGTGTCGTGGGCGGTGATCACCACCATCACGCTGGTGCGCGATGCCGGCTACCGGCTGCTGGAGCGCCATCCCGGGCTCAAGCGCGCCAACGCGCAGAATGCCGCCAGCGGCAAGCCCAACGGCAACGACAAGGCCTCGCTGCGCAAGGTCGTGATCGCGGTCGACAGCGCCGACGCGCGCGCCGCCACCCAGGCCGCGGTGCGCGGCACCGCCATCGCCAACGGCATGGAGCTGACGCGCGACCTGGGCAACCTGCCGTCCAATATCTGCACCCCGACCTACCTGGCCAATACCGCGCGCAGCATCGCCAAGCGCCACAAGCTCAAGGCCGAGATCCTCGGGCGCAAGCAGATCGAGGCGCTCAACATGGGCGCGTTCCTGGCCGTGACCAAGGGCAGCGAGGAGCCGCCGCAGTTCATCGTGCTGCGCTACGACGGCGCCGGCGCCAAGCAGGCGCCGGTGGTGCTGGTGGGCAAGGGCATCACCTTCGATACCGGCGGCATCTCGCTCAAGCCGGGCGAGGGCATGGACGAGATGAAATACGACATGTGCGGCGCCGCCTCGGTGCTGGGCACGATCCAGGCCGTGGCCGAGATGGGCCTGAAGCTCAATGTCGTCGCGGTGGTGCCCACCTGCGAGAACATGCCCAGCGGCATCGCCACCAAGCCGGGCGACGTGGTCACCAGCATGTCCGGCCAGACCATCGAGATCCTGAACACCGACGCCGAAGGCCGCCTGATCCTGTGCGACGCGCTGACCTATGTCGAGCGCTTCAAGCCGTCTGCCGTGATCGACGTGGCCACGCTGACCGGCGCCTGCATCATCGCGCTCGGTCATGTCAACAGCGGCCTGTACGCGCGCTCCGACGCGCTCGCCGACGCGCTGCTGCAGGCCGGCCGCCGCGCCATGGACACCGCCTGGCGCATGCCGCTGGACGACGAATACCAGGACCAGCTCAAGTCCAACTTTGCCGACATGGGCAATATCGGCGGCCGCCCGGCCGGCAGCGTCACCGCCGCCTGCTTCCTGGCGCGCTTTACCGAAAAATACGACTGGGCCCACCTGGACATCGCCGGCACTGCGTGGAAGAGCGGCGCGGCCAAGGGCGCCACCGGGCGTCCGGTGCCGCTGCTGACGCAGTTCCTGATGGACCGCGCGGCCTGAGCGCGATGCGACACAGCCGCAGCGGCAACCGTCCATGACGCGCATCGACTTCCACAGCAACGTGCCGGACGTGCTCGGCTATGTCTGCCGGCTGGTCCGCAAGGCCTACGGCGCCGGGCAGAAGGTGGTGATCCACGGCGCGCCGGCGCAGCTGGCGGACCTGGACGCGCGCCTGTGGACCTTCTCCGCGCTCGATTTCCTGCCGCACTGCGGCCTGGAAAGCCCGCACGCGGCGGCCACCCCGATCCTGCTGGCCGCCACCACCGAGGGCGTGCCGCACCACCAGCTGCTGATCAACCTGGCTGACCAGGCTCCGGCGCAGTTTGCCAGCTTCGAGCGGCTGATCGAGGTGGTCGGCGCCGGCGACGCCGCGCGCGAGGCCGGCCGCCAGCGCTACCGCTTCTACCGCGAACGCGGCTATCCGCTGACGCACCACGACATCGGCCAGCCCAAGGGAGACGCCGCATGAGCGAACGCACCACCTCGCGGGTGATCCCGCGGCCGGAACCGCACGACAGCATCCCGCTGCTGACCGAGGTCGTCGACCTGCCCGATGCCGACCCCGCGGCGCCGGCGCAGGCGGGCGCCGAGGCCGACGACGGCGTGATCGACACCTTCGGCATGGACGACGCCGGTCTGGTGATGCAGGTGGGCGATACCGGCGATGCCGCGCTGGACGACGCGCTTGACGACGCGCTGGTGCAGCCCGCCACGGACCCCGCCGGCGACGACCTGCGCGCGCTGCGCACGGAATTGCTGAGCCGCGTGATGATGCGCTTTCGCACCGAATGGCCGCAGGTGGTGGCGGCCCACACCGAAGCCACGCTGCAGTCCCGGCTCGCGCCGCTGACGGCGCAGCTGGCCAGCGAGCTGACCCAGTCGCTGGAAGCGCGGCTGGTGGAGTGGCTGGACGCGACGCTGGAGGAGATGGAGAAGCCGGCGGGGGCGGACTGAGGGCTTGCTCCCCTGTCCCGCTTACGGGAGAGGGGAGCGTTTGCCAGGGGTGTCGGTACTGCATGCGCATTCAGCAAATAAAAAAGCCTGCGAGAGGTCGCAGGCTTTTTCACATCGAGCGAAACAGACTCAGTCCGTCACCGCCCCCTTGCTCGCCGTCGATGCCAGCCGCGCAAACTTCGCCAGCACCCCGCGCGTATAGCGCGGCGCCGGCTGCTTCCACCCGGCACGGCGCCTGGCCAGCTCTTCGTCGGAAACATTCAGCTGCAGCAGCAGCCGGTGCGCATCGATCGTGATCGAGTCGCCCTCCTGCACCAGCGCGATGGTGCCGCCCACGTACGCTTCGGGCGCGACGTGGCCGACCACCATGCCCCAGGTGCCGCCCGAGAAGCGGCCGTCGGTGATAAAGCCGACCGACTCGCCCAGCCCCTTGCCGATGATGGCCGAGGTCGGGGCCAGCATTTCCGGCATGCCGGGGCCGCCCTTGGGACCGAGGTAGCGCAGCACCAGGATGTCGCCGGCGTTGATCTTGTCGGCCAGGATTGCGTCCATCGCGCTCTGCTCGTCCTCGAACACGCGCGCCGGGCCGGTGATGACCGGGTTCTTCAGGCCGGTGATCTTGGCGACCGCGCCTTCCTCGGCCAGGTTGCCTTTCAGGATGGCCAGGTGGCCCTCGGCGTAGAGCGCCCGTTCGAGCGGCAGGATCACGTCCTGGTCGGCGCGCGGGGCGTCGGGCACGTGCTCGAGTTCCTCGGCCAGCGTGCGGCCGGTGATGGTCAGGCAGTCGCCGTGCAGCAGGCCGGCCTTGAGCAGGATCTTCATCACCTGCGGGATGCCGCCGGCGCGGTGCAGGTCGGTCGCGACGTACTGGCCCGAGGGCTTGAGGTTGCAGATCACCGGCACCTTGCGGCGGATGCGCTCGAAGTCGTCGATGGTCCATTCCACTTCGGCGGCATGCGCGATCGCCAGGTAGTGCAGCACCGCGTTGGTCGAGCCGCCGGTGGCCATGATCAGCGCCACCGCGTTCTCGATCGACTGGCGCGTGATGATGTCGCGCGGCTTGATGTCCTTCTTGACCGCCCCGACCAGCACGCGCGCCGATTCGGCGGCGCTGTCGACCTTCTCCTGGTCCGGGTTGGCCATGGTCGACGAATACAGCAGCGACATGCCCAGCGCCTCGAACGACGAGCTCATGGTGTTGGCGGTGTACATGCCGCCGCACGAGCCGGTGGACGGGCACGCGTTGCGTTCCACGCCTTCGAAGTCTTCCTCGCTCATTCGCCCGGCGGTGAACTCGCCGACGGCCTCGAACGACGACACGATGGTCAGGTCCTGGCCCTTCCAGCGGCCGGGCTTGATGGTGCCGCCGTAGACGTAGATGCCCGGCACGTTGGTGCGCGCCAGCGCGATCATGCCGCCCGGCATGTTCTTGTCGCAGCCGCCGATCACCACCACGCCGTCCATCCACTGGCCCTGCGCCGCGGTCTCGATGCAGTCGGCGATCACCTCGCGCGAGATCAGCGAGTACTTCATGCCCTCGGTGCCCATCGACATGCCGTCCGAGATGGTCGGGGTGCCGAACACCTGCGGGTTGGCGCCGGCGGCACGGATCGCGTCGATGGCCGCGTCGGCCAGGCGCTGCAGGCCGGCATTGCACGGCGTGATGGTCGAATGGCCGTTGGCGATGCCCACCATCGGCTTGTCGAAGTCTTCCTTCTGGTAGCCGAGCGCGTAGTACATCGAGCGGTTGGGGGAGCGCGCCACGCCTTGCGTGATGTGCCGGGAGCGCTTGTTGAATGCCATGGTGGGGTCTCCGGGATCCTTGTTCTGTGCCGCCGCGGGGGCGCGCGGCCGGCGCTGTGGTGGGGCAAGAATGACGCGTGCGTTTTGGCGTGTCAAATGGATTGTCAGGGCGCCGGCCGGCGCCGGCACGCAGGTCCGGCTTGCGGGGCGCCGCGCTGACTTGTGACATCATTACGGGCTACGATGCCTGCGCGGGGCGGGGTGCCGGCATTTGCCGTGCAACCTTCGCCGCACCCGCGCGTCATACCTCGCGCTGCACCAATGCCGGCCCCGGGCCGGCCTGCCGCGCTGCGCAACCGGCGCCGCCGCGGCCCTCACAACCACCATTCACGCCAACATGCTGATTCATCCCCAGTTCGACCCGGTTGCCATCCACCTGGGCCCGCTTGCGATCCGCTGGTACGGGCTGATGTACCTGGCCGGCTTCGTCATGTTCCTGTGGTTCGGGCGCCTGCGCATCCGCCAGCCGCATATCGCCGCCAAGGGCTGGACCACGCGCGACCTGGACGACATGCTGTTCTTCGGCGTGCTGGGCGTGATCCTGGGCGGGCGGCTGGGCTACGTGCTGTTCTACAAGCCGTCGTACTACCTGTCGCATCCGCTGGAGATCTTCAAGGTGTGGGAAGGCGGCATGGCTTTCCATGGCGGCTTCCTGGGCGTGGTCGTGGCGATGTGGCTGTTCGGCAGGCTGCGCCGGCGCCACTGGATGGAAGTGACCGACTTCATCGCGCCGATGATTCCCTGCGGGCTGGCCGCCGGGCGCATCGGCAACTTCATCAACGGCGAGCTGTGGGGTCGCGCCACCGACCTGCCGTGGGGCATGATCTTCCCGCAGGCCGGCGACAACATCCCGCGCCATCCGTCGCAGCTGTACCAGTTTGCCGGCGAGGGCGTGGCGCTGTTCATCATCCTGTGGCTGTTCGCGCGCAAGCCGCGGCCGATGGGCGCGGTGTCGGGCGTCTTCCTGATCGGCTACGGCGCGTTCCGCTTCGCCGCGGAATTCGCACGCGAGCCCGACAACTTCCTGGGCCTGCTGGCGCTGAAGCTGTCGATGGGACAGTGGCTGAGCCTGCCGATGATCCTGGCCGGCATCGCCATGGTGATCTGGGCCTACCGCCGCCAGCCCGGCGCCGGCGCGCCGCAGCCGGCGGCCTGATCCAGCTGCTTGCCAGCTGCTTGCAGGCTACTTGCCGGCGCGGCGCAGCGCGTCGATGCGCGCCTGGGTCTGCGGGTGCGTCGACAGGAAGTCCTCGCCAGGCTCGGCTGCGGCAGGCTTGCCCTCGCGTTGTTCCAGCGCGACCAGCACGTCGGCCAGCGCCGCCGGCGGCAGGCCGTTGCGCTGCATGACGTCGATGGCATAGGCGTCGGCCTCGCGCTCGTGGTCGCGGGAATAGCGCAAGGTCAGCATGGCGGCCGGCACGCCCGCCAGCACCGATGAAATATCCCCGAACAGGTAGGCCGACAGCGCGGCCAGCGCCGAGCCCTGGATCACCTGCTGCAGCCCGTGGCGGCGTGCCACGTGGCCCGCCTCGTGGGCCAGCACGCCCATCATGCCGGCGCCGGTGCCGGCCAGGCTCACCAGCTCGTCGGTGACGATGATAGTGCCGCCCGGCAGGGCCAGCGCATTGGCGCCGATCTCGCCGCCGTGGCGGAATTCGATCCGGTAGTCGTGCGCGGCGTCGCGCGGACGCCGCAGCGCCGCGAAGCCGGCGCGGATGCGCGCCTGCTCGGCGGCCGGCAGCTGGGTGGGGCCGACCATGCCCTGGTCCAGGCTCTGCAGCGTCAGCTGGCCGAGCCGGGCCTCCAGTTCGGCGGGCACCGCGCGTGCCATCATCGCCGCGCCCCACGGCAGCAATACGTAGTAGCCCAGCACCAGCACCGCCACCAGCGCCGCCACGGCCAGGCCCGCCAGGCGCCAGCTGTTCTGCGCGCGCGCCACCAGGCTGTCGCGGTGGCCGGTGGCGGCCAGCATCTGGTCGAAGGCGGCGTGGTCGGTGACCTCGCAGAAGGACCCGTCGGCGAAGGTGACCAGCCGGGGCGCGCGGCGCACGCGTTCGGACACGCGCAGTTGCGACAGCGGCGCGCGCCGTAGCTCGGCGCCGTCCGCGTCGCGCAGCACGGCCTGCTGCGCCTCGACGGCGAGCGTGGCCGGATGCGCGCGCGACGAGCGGCCGTCGAAGAAGGTGACCGGGATCATGGCGTCAGGTATCGCGTTCGCGTCAGAGCGCGATGTCGATGTCGTACCAGTCTACCGCCGCGTCGCCCAGTGCCCCCACTTGCCGCACTTCGCCGGCGACGAAGCTGTCGAGCGAGCCGGCCGCCAGCATGGTCACGCACTGCAGCCGGTAGCGCGTGGCGCGCACGCGCGCGAACGGCAGGAACAGGCCCAGCGTCAGCACGATGGCAACCAGGTTGGTGACGAAGATAAAGACCATGCGCGCGGCGCTGACCTCGCTGCGGAACGCGTGCGGCGCCAGCGTGGTGTGGCTCCACACCACGTTCTGCAGCCGCGCCATCAGGTAGGGGCTGACCGCCAGCATACCCAGGTAGAAGCCGGCGATGCCGAAGCCCAGCAGCGCCGCGGCGCCGAAATTGCCGATGCCAGGGGCCATCACGAAGCCGGCCGCGGCCATCACCAGCGTCGCCGCCAGCACCACGCCGAAGGCGCGCAGGTAGGCGCGATAGAAATCGCCCGCACCGGCGTGGAAGCCGAACGGTGCGGTGCCGAAGCGGGTGTGGTTGTGCTGGTAGCGCTTGAAGCGCTGGTGCGCGACCGGTCCCAGCAGGCCCAGCGTGGCGAGCGCCGCCAGCGGCCACAGCACGAAGACCCGGTAGGCCTCGGCATCGCCGCCGTTGAACGCAAAGCGCAGGCCGCGGTAGCTGGAGTTGGCCATGCGGAAGCGCAGCGAGCGCACCAGCAGCAGCGGGAACACCGCCAGCAACACCAGCAGCATCGCCAGCGCCAGGAACGGCGAGAACGTCGAGGCGAACTGGAAGGCGAGCACCAGCGCGAACACGATCGCCCGCCCCTTCAGGATCGCCGACGGCTTGCCGTGGTAGTCGAAGCTGGCGCCGTCCAGTTGCGTGTTGCGATAGAAATACTGCAGCGTGCGCACCTTGGCCCAGGCCGAATAGATGCCGAAGGTGACGATGGTCAGCAGTGCATTGACGGTCCAGATCCGGAAATACTCCGAGCCCGATCCGGTGAAGCGCAGGCCCAGCGGCCGCAGTGCGGCGGGGTGGGGCGCTGCGGGCGAGGCCGGGTCGGCCGCAGTGGGGGCCAGGGTGAAATCGCTGCTGCCAGCTTGCATGGCGTGAGCTCCAGGTGTTGTGCGGTGGCTACAGGCAAGAACTGCGGTAAAGCCGCGGAGAAACCCGCGGTGGCCGGCGCTGTTTCAAAAACGCAACGATGCCAACCAAGGCAATTGCGGCGACGGCCTCACATTCTGACATCGATAAATATCGCTGACGGCACAATTTGCATGGCGCCTGCCCACCAGCCTATGCCGCAACGGCCGCCCCATGGGAAAACCCTCGTAACACTTCAGAAACATTCTGTTACACTGATCTCGTCCTGTAACAAATTTAGATTGGCTGCCATCCATAAAATCAAGGGCTTAGCCCGACTGGCACGCTAATCGCTAGGTTCATTGTTACAAGATGAGCGGCAAGCCACAGCCGCCACGGCAGTGCCAGGGGGGAGTACGGCTCTTTGGGTCGAGAGTTACGCTTGCCGCGCTGCACGTCACAAAGGGCACGGGAAAATCGACGCGCTTTGCGCGTTTACAACAGGGGTGGCGCAGGGCCAGCGCCAGGTCAAATCCATGGACCCACGCGGCGGACACGTTCGTGCCCGCCAGCGATGATCGAGCAGTACTGGCAGTTCTTTTCAGGCGCGGGCGTTCCTTGCGGGGAGGCAGGGAACGCCCGCCGCACCTCGTTGCGTCTATCCCCAGCATATCCCCATTGCTCATCCGCGCCCGGCATTGCGGCGCAGCATCGAAAGTCCTTGTATCGTCCGCGTCCTAATCCATAATTATGAATTATGAGATCGGGCGCACGCGCCGTCTGGTCCGCGGGCAATACAGGAGATCGCATGCGCATCGTCCAGCAGGCGCTGTACCTGGAAGTGGCAGACCGGCTGCGCGCCATGATCGACGCGCATACGCTGGTGCCGGGCGCATGGATCGATGAAAGCGCGATGGCCGAAACGCTGGGCATCTCGCGCACGCCGCTGCGCGAGGCGCTCAAGGTGCTCGCCGCCGAGGGCCTGGTGCGGCTGGAGCCGCGCCGCGGCTGTTTCGTCAATGAACTGTCCGAGCAGGACCTGGACGAGATCTTCCCGCTGATGGCGCTGCTGGAAGGGCGCTGCGCCTATGAAGCGGCGCGCAACGCCACGCGCGCCGACCTCGACGCGCTCGACGGCCTGCATGCCGACCTGGCGCGCTACGCGCAGGCCGGCGATATCGACGCCTATTACGAGACCAACGCCCAGATTCATGAGGCGATCCAGCGGCTGGCGGGCAACCGCTGGCTGAGCGGGCTGATCAGCGACCTGCGCAAGGTGCTGCGGCTGTCGCGCCACAAGAGCCTGAAGCTTCCCGGGCGGATCCATGAGTCCTGCGCCGAGCACCTGTCCGTGTTTGCCGCGCTCAAGGCGCGCGACCCGGAAGGCGCCGAGGCCATGATGAAGACCCATTTGCTGCGCCAGCGCGCCGCGCTGCAGGCGCTCGATGCGGGCGGCACCGCGGTGCCGGCGGACGTAACGGATGTAACGGACGTAACGGACGCCACCAAAGCAAAGGCGGCCGTGCGCGCCCCGCCGGCCTTGCGCGTGGCGGGCGCGGAAGACTAGCGCCCCGGTCCGCGCCACGCCAGCCCGAAGTTTTCCCCCACGTTCAGATCGATGCATCAAGGCAGGTACCGCATGAACTCCTTCGATACGGGTGACCAGAAGATCAGCGCGCCGCTGGGCGAGAGCGAGCCGTCGGGCTCCACCATCCTGTCGCGGCTGGGCCGCTGGTGGGGGCGCAAGGGCGAGGGCGACCCCAAGGCCAATGGCAGCGATGCAAAGGCCGCCACGCCGGTCGATGGCGAGGCGCCGCTGCCGGCGCGCGTGGTGCGCCGCCAGCGCGAGCAGCTGCGCCTGTGCTTCGATGCGCGCCTGACCGACGGCGCCGCCAATGCCGCCGCGCAGGCCTGGCAGGCCGAATACGAAGCCGCCGCCGAGGCCACGCGGCGCGGCATGCTGGCGGTGCTGGCCGAGGTGGCCAGCAGCGGCAGCGAAGACACCGCGGCCGAGGGCGACAAGTCCGCGCGCGCGGGCCGCGCGCAGGCCGGCCAATCGGGCCTGGGCCAGGCGCTGTCCAATGCCCGCATCCGCTTCTTCAAGCGGCTGGCCGCGCTGCATGGCCAGCGCGGCAACAGCGCCTGCGGCCTGCATTTCCTGATCCAGCTGCGCGCCGACATGCTGCGCTGGCAGCGCCGCATGCCCGGGCTGCGCGCGCTCGACGAAGACCTGGAAGCGTTGTTCTCCAACTGGTTCGACGTCGGCCTGCTGGAGCTGCAGCCGATCACCTGGGACTCGCCCGCGTCGCTGCTGGAAAAGCTGATCCGGTATGAGGCGGTGCACGAGATCGCCTCGTGGACCGACCTGCGCAACCGGCTCGATTCCGACCGCCGCTGCTACGCCTTCTTCCACCCGCGCATCCCGCGCGAGCCGCTGATCTTCGTCGAGGTGGCGTTCGCTCCCGAGATGGCCGCCGACGTCCATACCCTGCTGGACGAAGCCGCGCCGCTGGAAGACCTGCGCCGGGTCAAGTGGGCGATCTTCTATTCGATCAGCAATACGCAGGCGGGGCTGCGCGGCGTCAGCTTCGGCAACTTCCTGCTCAAGCGCGTGATCGAGGAAGTGCAGCGCGAGTTCCCGAAAGTGAAGCAGTTCGCCACGCTGTCGCCGATCCCTGGGTTTGCCGACTGGCTGCGCAAGCAGGACGCCGACACCGTGGCGCGCGTGCTGGGCGACAAGCGCCTGGCGCGCTGGAGCGAGCGGCACGGCAACGCGCCCGCCGACGGCGCGGCGTGGCTCGAGGCACTGGCGCCTGACGCCGCCGATGCCGTGGTGCGCGACACCGCGCTGACCCTGGCCGCGCATTTCCTGGTGCGCGAGCGCAACCAGTCGATGCCGGCCGACCCGGTGGCGCGTTTCCACCTCGGCAACGGCGCCTGCGTGGAGCGGCTCAACTGGGGCGCCGACCTGTCGCGCAAGGGCCGCAGCCAGAGCTGCGGCATGATGGTCAATTACCTTTACGTGCCCGAGGCGCTGGATGACAATCTGGCACGCCTGGGCGCAGGCAACCCGCGCATCAGCCGTAGCGTCGGGAAGCTGCTGTGATCCTGGTCCGGTCACGGCGATCGCCCTCGCACCCGCGGCGCCCGGCGCGCCGCGTGGTTTTGTCGGGAGCCATGTGGTAGCAGCAAAACCCAGCCGCGCAGCGCCCATGCGGGCGCGCGCGGCCATCAGATTGACTTTCCAGAAGAGAGAGGAGACAAAGATGAATCGTCGTCAGTTCAGCCTGGCCGCGTGCGCGCGCGCCGCGGGCCTGGTCCTTGGCGTGGCCGGCATCGGTGCCGGCGCCATGTTCGCGGCCCCGGCGCACGCCGATAGCTGGCCGTCCAAGCCGGTCACCGTGATCGTGCCGTTCCCCGCCGGCGGCGGCACCGACGCCTTCGCGCGCCCGCTGACCGCGCAGCTGTCCAAGCAGCTGGGCAAGCAGTTCGTGATCGACAACCGCGGCGGCGCCGGCGGCACGGTCGGCGCCAGCCTGGCGTCCAAGGCCGCGCCGGACGGCTACACCGTGTTTATCGGCGGCGCCCACCACGCCATCGCGCCGTCGTTCTACAAGAAGCTGGACTACGACATCGAAAAGGACTTCATTCCGGTCACGGTGATCGCGCAGCCGCCGCAGGTGGTGGTGGTCAATCCCAACCGGGTCAAGGCCAACACGCTGCAGGAGTTGATTGCCTACGCCCGCGCCAACCCCGGCAAGCTGAACTACGGCTCGGCCGGCAACGGCTCGTCGCACCACCTGGCGGGCGAGCTGTTCAAGCTCCAGACCAAGACCTTCATCACCCATATTCCGTACAAGGGAGCCGGCCCGGCACTGTCCGACCTGATCGCGGGCCAGGTCGACCTGATGTTCGACGGGCTGGGCTCGTCGGCGCAGCATATTCGCGCGGGCCGCATCAAGGCGCTGGCGGTGGCGTCGAGCAAGCGCTCGCCCGCCTTCCCCAACGTGCCGACCGCGGCCGAGGCCGGCGTGCCCAACTATGAGGTGTCGACCTGGTATGCGATGTGGGTGCCCAAGGGCACGCCCAAGGACATTGTCGACCGCCTCTACGCCGAGACCGAGAAGGCACTGAACACGCCGGAACTGAAGCAGATCTGGCTGAGCAACGGCTCGGAAACGCCGGCGTTCACGCCGGAACAGTTCGGGCAGTTCCAGCATGCCGAGATCCGCCGCTGGGCCCAGGTGGTGCAGCAGTCCGGCGCCAAGATGGACTGACCGGACTGACTGGACTGACGCCAAGCCATGCCAATGCCGATCCGAAGCCAGAGGACGCGTCCATGAGCGGCACCGTGCGTTTTGCCACGCAGGGCACCACCGCCACCGTGACGCTGTCGCACGCGGGCAAGCTCAACGCCATTTCCGCGCAGATGTGGCGCGAGCTGGCGGCGGGCTTTGCCCGGCTGTCGGCCGAACCCTCGCTGCGCTGCGTGGTGGTGCGCGGCGCCGACGGCAATTTTGCCGCCGGCGCCGATATCGCCGAGTTTCCCGCCGAACGCGGCGACGCGGCCGCGGTGCGCCGCTACCACATGGCGACCATCGCGCCCGCGCTGGCGGCGGTGGCGCAATGCACGCACCCCACCGTGGCGATGATCGAAGGCGTTTGCGTCGGCGGCGGGCTGGAGATCGCCTGCCATTGCGACCTGCGCATCGCCGCGTCGGACAGCCGCTTCGGCGTGCCGATCAACCGGCTGGGTTTCCCGATGGCGCCCGGCGAGCTGCAAGGCCTGCTGGCGCTGGCGGGCCGCGCGGCGACGCTCGAGATCCTGCTCGAGGGCCGCGTCTTCGATGCCGCCGAGGCGCGTGAAAAGGGCCTGCTGACCCGCGTGGTCGAGCCCGCCGCGCTGGCCGCCGAGGTCGACGCCACGGTGCGCCGCATCGCCGCCGGCGCCCCCGCCGCCGCGCGCATCAACAAGACCACCATCCACCGGCTGGCGCCGTTGCCGGCGCCGCTGTCGCCGGCCGAGCTGGATGCGCACTTCGCCTATGCCGAAGGCGCGGACCACGCCGAAGGCGTCGCCGCTTTCCTGGCGCGCCGGCCACCGCAGTTCCGCGGGGAGTAGCGCGCGCCGCCGGCACTGCTTCCCACCATCGTTTTTCATTGCTTCCTTAGCCTTTCGTTCGCTCCTCGCCATGAACGCCAACCTGTTCGCCCTGTTCGAATCCCGCTTCCCCGCTGACCGCACCGCCTGCTGCATCGAGACCCACGACGGCCTGTACTACAGCTGGGACGACCTGGACCGCGCCACCGCCAAGCTGGCCAACCTGCTGGCGTCGCTGCACCTGCCCGAAGGCGCGCGCGTGGCGGTGCAGGTGGAAAAATCGCCCGAAGCGCTGTTCCTGTACCTGGCCACGCTGCGCGCCGGCTACGTCTACCTGCCGCTGAACACGGCCTACCAGGAAGCCGAGATCGATTACTTCGTCGGCAATGCCGAGCCGTCGGTAGTGGTCTGCAGCAGCAAGAACTTCGGCTGGGTGTCGAAGGTGGCGTTCCGCCACGGCGTCAACCATGTATTCACGCTGGACGACGACCGCAGCGGCTCGCTGCTGTCGCGCGCGGCGGGCAAGGCCGATGCCTTCGACACGGTGGCGCGCGCGCACGATGACCTCGCCGCCATCCTCTATACCTCCGGCACCACCGGCCGCAGCAAGGGCGCGATGCTGACCCACCGCAACCTGGCCTCCAACGCGCAGACGCTGCACGACTTCTGGGGCTGGCGCAGCGACGACGTGCTGCTGCACATGCTGCCGATCTTCCATGTGCACGGCCTGTTCGTCGCCTCGCACGGCGCGCTGCTGGCCGGTGCCAAGATGATCTGGGCGCCCAAGCTGGACATGGCGCAGGTGCTGAAATTCCTGCCGCGCTGCACCGTGATGATGGGCGTGCCCACCTACTACGTGCGCATGCTGCAGGAGCCGCGCTTCGACGACGACACCTGCCGCCGCATGCGCCTGTTCGTCTCGGGCTCGGCGCCGCTGCTGCTGGAGACCTTCGACGCCTTCCGCGAGCGCACCGGCCATACCATCCTGGAACGCTACGGCATGAGCGAGACCGTGATGCTGGTGTCCAACCCGTATGACCCGGCGCTGGGCGAACGCATCGGCGGCACCGTGGGCATGCCGCTGCCGGGCGTGTCGGTGCGCGTGGTCGACGGTGAAGGCAAGCCGTGCGCACCGGGCGAGATCGGCAATGTCGAGGTGAAGGGCCCGAACGTGTTCAAGGGCTACTGGCGCATGCCGGAGAAGACCCGCGAGGAATTCACCGACGACGGCTGGTTCAAGACCGGCGACGTCGGCCGCTTCGGCGGCGCCATCGTCAGCCAGGCCGGCGAGCGCGCGGTGCCGGAAAACTACCTGACCATCGTCGGGCGCAGCAAGGACCTGATCATCTCGGGCGGCTACAACGTCTACCCGAAGGAAATCGAGAGCTTTATCGACGAGATGCCGGGCGTAGCGGAGAGCGCCGTGATCGGCGTGCCGCACGCGGATTTCGGCGAGGCGGTGGTGGCGGTGGTGGTGCGCAAGCCCGGCGCGGACATCGACGAGGGCGCGCTGATCGGCACGCTCAAGGGCCGCATCGCCAACTTCAAGGTGCCCAAGCGCGTGCACGTGGTGGATGAGCTGCCGCGCAATACCATGGGCAAGGTGCAGAAGAACGTGTTGCGGGAGCAGTTTGCGGTGCTTTGATCGTTGCCGAAAGACTTCGATCGCTGCCGGTTTGCTCCCCTCTCCCGCTTGCGGGAGAGGGGCAGGGGGTGAGGGCAGGCGCTTGCATACCGACGCGCTTCACTTCGTTGATGCACCGGCCCTCTCCCCCACCCCTCTCCCGCGCGCGGGAGAGGGGTGCCTTTGCCAGGGGCGGTGGCAAGCGCTGGCTTACTTCAACATCTGCACCGACCCATTCACCGACACCGTGACCTGGGTCTTGCCGCCCTCGACCGGCACCGGCACCGCCGCATCGGCCATCATGGCCTTGGCGGCGCCGTACATGCGCGGCGCGGGCGGCACCATGCCGCTCTCGTTCAGGTGAACTTCGCGGATGGTGTAGCTGTTGTAGCCGAACAGCTTGGTGGTGGCCTGCGCCTTGCTGCGGAACGAGGCGATGGCCTGCTCGGCCAGCTTGGCTTCGGCGGCCTCGCGCGCTTCGCGCGACAGCGAGAAGGCGATGTTCTGCACCTGCATCTGGCTGGCCAGTTCGCCCGCCAGCTTGGACACCGCAGAGAAATCGCGCGACTTCAGGATGACCTCGGAGCGCCCGCGCCAGGTGCTGATGCGGCCGTTGCGGTCGGTGCTGGGGTGGATGGTGAAGCCGCCGGATTCGGCGGTCACGCCCTGGACCCGGCGCGCCTGCGTGATGACGGCCTGGGTGCGGGTCGACAGGCCCGAGGAAATCGCGGCCGGTTCCGCGCCTTCCTGCTCCGCGGCGAGCGTCAGGTGCACGATATCGGTCGGGACTTCGGTGACGGCCTGCGCGGTCAGCGACAGCACGCCCGACGGCGTTTCCGTGGGACCGCCGTGCGCCGAGGCGACGACCGCGGTGGTGCCGAGCAGGGTGGCGGCGAGCCATTGTTTCATGTGGTTCTCCCAGTCAAACGTGATGGCTGTCAGACGTGGCCGCAGGGGCGATCG
The DNA here is from genome assembly GCF_900249755.1 of Cupriavidus taiwanensis. NCBI lineage: Bacteria > Pseudomonadati > Pseudomonadota > Betaproteobacteria > Burkholderiales > Burkholderiaceae > Cupriavidus > Cupriavidus taiwanensis. The sequence continues at coordinate 2,906,012 of NZ_LT976853.1, read as the reverse complement.
TTCCGCGACATTGCAAACGATTGTTGCCAGGCCGTCGCGCGATGTCCGCGCTTTCCCCCGCGCGGGTGACGCGGGCTTTCAGAACGCCTGCCAGGCCTTCCACAACATATACGTGGCCAGGCACAGCAGCAGTACGGCAAAGATCCGGCGCAGCTGGCCCACGTCCATGCGGTGCGCGGCGCGCGCGCCCAGCGGCGCGGTCAGCACGCTGGCCGCGGCAATCACCAGCAGCGCGGGCAGGTAGAGATAGCCGAGCGAGGCCGGCGGCAGTCCGGGCGCGTGCCAGCCGCTCCAGATGTAGCCCGCGACGCTGGCCGCGGCGATCGGGAAGCCGAGCGCGGCCGAGGTTGCCACCGCGTTGTGGATCGGCACATTGCACCAGGTCATGAACGGCACCGAGACAAAGGCGCCGCCCGCGCCCACCAGGCTCGACAGGAAGCCGATCACGCCGCCCGCGCCGGCCATGCCGGCGAAGCCGGGCAGCTGGCGCCCGGGCTTGGGCCGGCGGTTGCGCAGCATCTGCAGCGCCGAGAAGCCGACGAAGCCCGCGAACGCCAGCGACAGCCAGCTGGTCTTGAGCGCCGCGAAGACCTTGCCGCCGCCGACCATGCCGCCGATCACGATGCCGGGCGCCAGCGCCAGCACGATCGGCCAGCGCACCGCGCCGCGCTTGTGGTGCGCGCGCACCGACGACAGCGAGGTGAACAGGATGGTGCCCATCGAGGTGGCGATCGCCATATGGACGATGGCTTCGCCGGTAAAGCCCAGGCTGGTGAACAGCAGCGTCAGGAACGGCACCATCATCATGCCGCCGCCCACGCCGAGCAGGCCGGCGCAGAAGCCGGTGAAAGCGCCCAGCGCAAGCAGGGCAGGGACCAGCACCGGCAGGTTGTCGAACGGCATCGTGTCTGGAGGGTTGTTGTTATTGTGATGGCCTTGCCGCGCAAGGCCGGGTCCTGCGCACCCGCGCTCAGCCCATCAGCTTGCCGGTGATATAGCGCCATTCGGCCGGCGAAACCGGCGTGATCGAGAGCCGGTTGCCGCGCCGGAGCACCACCATGTCGGCCAGCGCCTCGTGCTCGCGCAGCTCGGCCAGCGGGATCAGGCGGCTCTTGCGTTCGAAGCGCACGTCGACCAGCAGCCAGCGCGGCGCTTCCGGCCTGGAGGCGGCGTCGAAGTAGGGGCTCTTGCGGTCGAACTGGGTGGGGTCGGGGTAGGGCGCGGAGCAGACCTCGGCCAACCCGGCGATGCCGGGCTCGGGGCACGACGAGTGGTAGAACAGCACGCCGTCGCCCACCTGCATGGCGTCGCGCATGAAGTTGCGCGCCTGGTAATTGCGCACGCCGGTCCACGGCAGCGTGCGTTCCCGGGCCAGGTCGTCGATGCTGGCTTCGTCCGGTTCCGATTTCATCAGCCAGTACTGGCGGGCGCGTTGGTTCTGGTTAGGGCTCACGGCGCTGCTCAGGAAAGGATGGCCCGCGCGGGAAAACACGGGCAAGCATGCGGGTCAGCATGCAGGCAAAAGAAAAGGCGATGGTTCAGAAAACCACCGCCTTTTTCAGGGGGTCCCCGCCTCGGCCGCTGGGTCGGCATCCTGAACCCAAGTGAGGTTCAGAGTGGCTGCGGAAGTCGCATTTCGGGTACATCATCCACTCAGGGAGTCCAGGCCAGGCCCGGACTATGAATGCGATGACGCGCTCGCCCACGCGACATAATCCCGCACCATGCAATGCATATCGGTTCAAGGAGTTTATGACCCTCACGAACCAGGCAGGGAAACTGTCAAACGTCTGACTGTCCACGTACGGATGTCAGACGTTTGCCGTTTCTGACTAGGATGGGATGAAAACGGCGGCCGGGCGCGATAACCTGACCTGTCAGCTGCACTTCTGTGGTGCCTCGTGCAGTCTGGCTACACTATACACCGCGTTGCAGGCCATACCAAGTGCGCTCGCGCGTGTCGTTACATTTTGCGCGGCAGCGCGGCATCCGCTGCACATCCCACCATTTCCGCTCAGCCGCGCGTACCGGTGCCCACGTGGGCGTATTGCCGCAGGGCCTCGTCGGCGCGGTCGTTCAGTTCGCGGATGCGCGCGCGGATGGCGTCCACCGGGATCGCGCCCTCGGCCTGCTGCTTGCGCTGCAGCGACAACAGGTCCGAGGCGATGCTGATCGCGGCCATCACCGCCACGCGCTCCACGCCCTTGGCGGCGCTGCCGCTGCGCAGCTTGTTCATCTGCGTGTCGACCAGGGCCACGGCCTCGAGCAGCGCGGCCTCGTTCTCGGGCGCGATGGCAAAGCGGTAGGCCTGGCCGGCGATATTGACTTCGACTTGCTTGTTGCTCATGCGTGTTCTCCGGGGGCCTTGTGCGCTTCGGCGCCCTGCGCCGCGGCCTCTTCGCCGAGCAGGTCGAGCTGGCGCGTGTCGCTGGCGGTCGGCAGCTTGTCAAGGATGGACTGGATGCGCAGCTGCGCTTCCTCGATCTTGATATTGAGCAGTTCGCGGTCGGCGGCCATGGCCTCGCGCTCGCCGCGCAACTGCGCGGCTTCGCCCTCCAGCCGCGCGATCTCGTCGCGCAGCCGCTGGTTCTCCGCCGCCAGGGTGTCCGCATGGTGCAGCACGCGCCCGATCTTGGCGGCCAGTTGTTCGAGTTCGGTGAGCATAGGGCCTGTCATGATGGGAGTAGTGTCAGGTATCGCGATTCTAGCCGATGCGCCGGCATGCACAATGCGGAGGAAAGGTTTGTGACCGGGCGCCCGCATGGAAGTTGCACGCTTCTGCACCTAAACGCCACCAGAGTTGTGACAAAACACTACTGGCAGCCGCGTTGACGCGGGGGGCGAAACGCCATAGACTCGCGCACGTTCCAGGTGCTCGCCCTTTTCGTCCCTGGCGAAAGGGCAGTTCAACGGGAAACAGGGAGCCGGGCCGGCTGCGCGCCGGACAGGCCAACCTGTGCTGCCCCCGCAACGGTAAGCGACCGCGGTGCGCATCCGCCAGCCACGCTGCTGGCAAGACCTGATTCGTTATCGGATGCAGGCCACATGCTCCGCAGGACCGGCCACACGCCACTGAACCGCAGGTTCGGGAAGGCGCCGGTCCCGGTGTCGCCAGCCCGGATACCGGCCTGAACGCGGGCTGCCGCCCGTGCGCGGCACGCCTCATCGCCATATGGTCCGCGGGGGAACGGGCCCGGCCGTTCCTATCCCAGTCCTGCATCATGCGTTCATCGCTTCACAGGTCGACCCGCCCGGCAAGCCCGGCGGTGCGTCCGTCCGTGCCCGCCATCCTGGCGGCCATGGCCTCGTTCACCCTCGTTCCCGGTACGGCATCCGCGCAGGCCGCGGACAGCAGTCCCGCGCAGCTCGCGCCGGTGGTGGTCACTTCCACCCGCACCGCGCAAGCCATTACCGAGGCGCTGCCGCATACCACGGTGGTCACGCAGCAGGACATCGCCAACGCGCAGGCGCCGGACCTGCGCACGCTGCTGCGCAGCCAGGCCGGCGTGGAGTTTGCCACCAACGGCGGCATGGGCAGCAATACCTCGCTGTTCATGCGCGGCGCCAACTCCAACCAGACCCTGATCCTGATCGATGGCGTGCGGGTGTCGTCGGCCAGCAGCGGCACCGCGCAGCTGGCCAATATCCTGCCCGACCAGATCGACCGCATCGAGGTGGTGCGCGGCAATGTCTCGGCGTTGTACGGCTCGGACGCGATCGGCGGCGTGGTGCAGGTCTTCACCAAGAGCGGCGCGGGCCAGGCGCCGGCGGCCAATGCGTCGGTGGAGTATGGCAGCAACAATACGCGCCAGGGCACGGTCGGCTATGGCGGCCAGGTCGGCGATACCTCGTTCAACCTGACCGGCTCGGCGTTCAAGACCGACGGCTTCTCGTCGATCAATACGAAGCAGGCGCCGCGCGCCAACCCCAACGACAACCCGTACGAGAACCAGAGCGTGTCGGGCCAGGTGAAGCACCGCTTCACGCCCAGCTGGGATGCGGGCATCACCGGCTATTACTCCAAGAGCAAGCTGTCGTTCGACAGCGCCTTCGGCCGCCCGACCGACGAGAACCGCACCAACAGCGAGCTGTACACGCTGTCGACCTTCGCCAACGGCAAGCTGGGCGCGGACTGGACCACGCATTTCAAGCTGTCGCAGAGCGAGGACCGCAGCGACACCTTCCTCAACGGCAACCCCAACGGCACCTTCAATACCCGCAACCGCCAGTTCAACTGGCAGAACGAATACGCGCTGGCCGCCGGCCACACGCTGCTGTTCGGCACCGACTACCTGCAGCAGGAGCTGGACTCCAGCGCCTACGGCGCGCCCAAGCGCAATGTGTTCTCGGTGTTCGGCGGCTATGACGGTCGCTTCGGCAAGCACCAGCTGCAGCTCAATGCGCGCAACGACCACTATTCCGACTTCGGCAACCAGGGCAGCTTCCTGGCCGGCTACGGCTACAACCTGACCGATGCGTTCAAGCTGATCGCCAGCGTCAGCAACGCCTTCCGCGCGCCGACCTTCAACGAGCTGTACTACCCCAACTTCGGCCAGCCCAACCTGCAGCCCGAGCGCGCCAAGTCGGTCGAGGCCGGCGTGCAGTACACCACCGCCAGCGCCGGCCTGCTGCGCGTGACCGCGTTCGAGACCCGCTACCGCGACCTGATCGTGTCGGCGCAGCAGCCCAACGGCATGTTCCTGGCGCAGAACGTCAACCGGGCCAAGGTGCAGGGCATCGAGGCGTCGTGGCGCGCCAAAATCTATGGCACCGACCTCGGCGCCAGCGTGACCTTCCAGAACCCGGTCGACGAGCAGACCGACACCCAGCTGCTGCGCCGCGCGCGCCGCCATGCCGCGCTCGACGTGGGCCGCGACTTCGGCAACTGGCGCTTCGGCGGCGAATGGCTGCTGTCGTCGTCGCGCATGGACGCCGGCTCGCGCCGGCTGGGCGGATACGGTATCGTCAACCTCAACGCCCGCTACAACATCGACAAGCAATGGTTCATCGCCGCCCGCGTCGAAAACCTGTTCGACAAGGACTACCAGCTCGCCTACCCCTACAACACGCAGGGGCGCGCGGGCTTCATCACGCTGGGCTGGCGCCAGCGATGAGCGCGCGGGCGCGCCATGGCTGAGTTCCATGTCTGATTTCAGGCGCGCCGTGGCGATCTGGATGGTGCTGGCGCTCGCGGCGCTGCTGGCGTTCGGCTTGTCGCTGGCGCTGGGCAGCGTTGCGCTCGATGCGCGCGAGCTGTGGCGTGCGCTGAGCGGCGCCGACACCGGCACCGCCGGCGCCATCGTGCATGAGCTGCGCCTGCCGCGCGCGGCCGCGGCCTTTGCCTGCGGCGGGCTGCTGGCGCTGTCCGGGGCGCTGATGCAGGTGCTGCTGCGCAACCCGCTGGCCGAGCCCTATGTACTGGGCGTATCCGGCGGCGCCTCCACCGCCGCGCTGCTGGCGATGCTGGCGCTGGCGCCGTGGTGGGGCGTGCAGGCGGCCGCGGCGATCGGTGCGCTGCTGGCGATGGTGCTGGTGGCATCGCTGGCGCGGCGCGACCTGCTGCATCCGCAGGTGCAGGGAGGCCATCGCGAGGCCGGCGCGCGGCTGCTGCTGACCGGCGTGATCCTGGCCGCCGGCTGGGGCGCGGTGATTACGCTGATCCTGTCGGTCGCGCCGGAGTCGCGCCTGCGCGGCATGCTGTTCTGGCTGACCGGCGACCTGGGCGGCACCGCCAGCTACGGCGGCGCGCTGGCCATGCTGGTGGCGGCGCTGCTGCTGGCGATGCCGATGGCGCGCGCGCTCAACGTGATGCTGCTGGGCGAGACCGTGGCGCAGTCGCTGGGCGTGCGCGTCGGCCGCGTGCGGCTGGCGACCTTCATGCTGGCGTCGCTGTGCATCGCCGCGGCCATCACCACGGCCGGGTCGATCGGCTTTATCGGGCTGGTGGTGCCGCACCTGGTGCGGCTGGCGTGGGGCAACGACCAGCGCCTGCTGCTGCCGGCCGCGACGCTGCTGGGCGGGGCGCTGCTGATGGCGGCCGACCTGATCGCGCGTACCGTGGTGGCGCCGGCGCAGCTGCCGGTGGGAGTGATCACCGGGCTGCTGGGCGTGCCGACCTTCCTCTACCTGCTGTTGCGGAGGCCGCGATGAGCGCCGGCGCGCACTGGTCCGTTCCGCTCGCTTCCTGTCCGCGGCTGACGCTGCGCGAGGTGCGGCTGCGCACCCGCCAGCGCGTGCTGGTGGAGCGCCTGAGCCTGACTATCGGCCCCGGCGAGCTGTGGTGCATCGCCGGCCCCAATGGTGCCGGCAAGTCCACGCTGATGTCGGTGCTGGCCGGACTGCGCCACGCCGACGGCGGCAGCGTCGACATCGACGGCACCGCGCCGGCGCTGGTCGATCCCGCGGTGCTGGCGCGCCAGCGCGCCTACCTGCCGCAAGCCGTGCACGACACCTTCCCGATGCCGGTGCTCGACGCCGTGCGCGTGGGCCGCCATCCGCACCTGTCCGGCTGGGGCTGGACCCGGCGCGAGGACGACCGCATCGTCCACGACGTGATCCGCGCCATGGATATCGAAACGCTGGCCGCGCGCGATGTGCTGACGCTGTCCGGCGGCGAGCGCCAGCGCGTCTCGCTGGCCGCGGCGCTGGCGCAGCAGGCACCGCTGCTGCTGCTGGACGAGCCGGTCTCGCACCTGGACCTGCGCCACCAGATCCTGGTGCTGGAGCAACTGGCCGCGCTGGCCCGGGCCGGGCACCATGCCATCGTGGTGATCCTGCACGACCTGACGCTGGCGTTGCGCTACGCCACCCATGCCCTGCTGATGGCCGAAGACGGCACCGCGCTGCACGGCCCCGCCGCGCAGGTGCTGACCCCCGAACACTGCTCGCGCGCGCTGCGCACCGCCATCGTCAGCGTCAGCGACGGTGTGCATGCCGCCCTGATTCCCGATGGCGCGCGCCCGACCCAACCGACCCCACACCATGACTGAAGACCAGAACCCCGCCGCGCAGGACCCCGACCGCGATGCCCGCCACAAGGCGCGCATGGAGCGCAAGAAAGAAGTCGTCGATGCAAAGATTGCCGCCGCGCAGGACGAGCGCGGCGTGATCGTCATCACCACCGGCAACGGCAAGGGCAAGTCCAGCTCCGGCTTCGGCATGGTGGTGCGCGCGCTCGGCCACGGCATGCGCACCGGCGTGGTCCAGTTCATCAAGGGCGCGCAGCCCACCGGCGAAGAGATGTTCCTGCGCCGCTTCCCGGACGAATGCGCCTTCCACGTGATGGGCGAGGGCTATACCTGGGAAACCCAGGACCGCGCCCGCGACGTGGCCAAGGCGCAGGCGGCGTGGGAAGTGGCGCGCGGCATGCTGCGCGACCCCGGCATCGGCCTGGTGCTGTTCGACGAACTGAACATCGCGCTCAAGCTGCACTATCTTGATGTGGAGCAGGTCATTGCCGACCTGCGCGCGCGCCCGCCGATGCAGCACGTGGTCATCACCGGCCGCGGCGCGCCGCCGGCGCTGGTCGAGGCGGCCGATACCGTCACCGACATGACCCCGGTCAAGCACGCGTTCCAGCAGGGCATCAAGGCGCAGCGCGGCGTGGAAATGTAGCCGCATCTTTTTGAAGGACAGAATCAAGGCATCATGCAGTTTCCGGAAATCCCCCCTCTCGACGACACCCTGCGCCCCGCGCTGCAGGCCGCCATCGACGACAAGACCAAGCCGCTTGGCGCACTGGGCCGGCTCGAGGCGCTGGCCCTGCAGCTGGGCCTGATCCTCGGCAGCGCGCAGCCGGTGCTGCGGCGGCCCACGGTGATCGTGTTCGCCGCCGACCACGGCGTGGCCGACGCCGGCGTCAGCGCCTATCCGGCCGAGGTCACGGCGCAGATGGTGCAGAACTTCCTGGCCGGCGGCGCGGCGATCAACGTGTTCTCGCGCCAGCACGGCATTGCGCTGGAAATCGTCGACGCGGGCGTGCGCGTGCCGCTGCCGGCAGCGCCGGGCCTGGTCAATTGCCGCATTGCCGACGGCACCCGCAACTTCGCGGCCGAGCCGGCGATGACCGCGGAGCAGGCCGCCGCGGCGCTGACCGCCGGCATGGCGCGCGTGCTGCGCCATGCGCAGCAGGGCTGCAACGTGATCGGCTTCGGCGAGATGGGCATTGCCAACACCTCGGCCGCCGCATGCCTGATGCAGCGGCTGACCGGCCTGCCGCTGGACGACTGCATCGGCCGCGGCACCGGCCTGGACGACGCCGGCCTGGCGCGCAAGCGCGAGGTGCTGGCCGGCGCGCTGGCGCTGCATGCCGAGGCGCAGGCGCCGCTGGACGTGCTGGCCGCGTTCGGCGGCTTCGAGATCGCGATGATGGCCGGCGCCTTCCTGGCCGCCGCGGCCAGCCGCATGGTGATCCTGGTCGACGGCTTTATCGCCACCGCCGCGCTGCTGGTGGCGCAGCGGCTAGACCCCAACGTGCTGCAGTACTGCGTGTTCACGCACTGCTCGCACGAGCGCGGCCACCGCGCGCTGCTGGCGCAGTTCGATGCCGCGCCGCTGCTGGCGCTGGACCTGCGCCTGGGCGAAGGCACCGGCTGCGCGCTGGCGTGGCCGCTGCTGGCCTCGGCGGCGGCGTTCCTGAACGAGATGGCCACCTTCAGCGGCGCCGGCGTCAGCACCGCATCGCCATGAGCGCGCCGACCGACCCGGTGCCCGCACCCAGTCCTGGTCCCCGCAGCCCCGCGGGATTGGCCGGCGAGGTGCGCTATTTCCTGACCGCGCTGGGCTACTTCACGCGCGTGCCGCTGCCGGGCTGGCTGGCGCGCTGGGTCGGATTCGAACCGCATTACCTGCACGCCGCGGCGCGCTATTTCCCGCTGGTGGGCTTGCTGGTGGGCGGCGCGGGTGCGCTGGCCACCTGGGGCGCGGCGCTGTGGTGGCCGCCCGGCGTGGCGGTGCTGCTGGGCATGGCCGCGACGCTGCTGCTAACGGGTGCCTTCCATGAAGACGGGCTGGCCGATTGCGTCGATGCCTTCGGCGGCGCCTGGCAGCGCGACGACGTGCTGCGCATCATGCACGACTCGCGCATCGGCGCGTTCGGCGCGATCGCGCTGGTGGTGGCGCTGCTGCTGAAGTGGCAGCTGCTGGTGGCGATCGCCGCGCGCGGCGGCATCGCGGTGCTGCTCGCCGTGCTGGTCGCCGCGCATGCCGCCAGCCGCGCGATGGCGGTCAGCTATCTCGCCACGCTGGCCTACGTGCGCCCCGAGGGCAAGGCCAAGCCGGTGGCGCAGAAGCTGGCCGGCGCCGGGCTGGCGTTCGCGCTGCTGTGCGGGCTGGTGCCGCTGTGGCTGGTGTCGCCATGGTTCTGCGCCGCGGCCGTGGGTGCGCTGCTGGTGCTACGCCTGCTGCTCGGCCGCTACTTCGTGCGCCGCATCGGCGGCTATACCGGCGACTGCCTGGGCATGGCCCAGCAATGCGCCGAAATCCTGCTCTACCTGGTGGCCGCGGCATGGACGTGGTCCTGATCCGCCATGCGCAGCCGCAGGTCACTGCAGGAACCTGCTATGGCTGCCTGGACCTGCCGCTGCTGGCGCCCCTGACGCCGCCGGCCGCACGCATCGTCGCCGGGCTGCCGGCGCCCGATCGCATCGTGGCCAGCCCGCTGGCGCGCGCGCTGGGCACGGCGCAGGCACTGGCCGCGGCATGGCCCGGCGAGTTGCCGGCCATCGACACCGAACCCGCCCTGCGCGAAATCGACTTCGGCAGCTGGGAGGGCGTGGCCTGGGACGCGATCGACCGCGGTGCGCTCGACCAGTGGGCGGCCGACCTGCTGCATGCGCGTCCGCACGGCGGCGAATCGCCGGCGCAGGCGATGGCGCGGGTGGCCGGCTGGGCGGGAACGCTCGCCACGGACCGCGCTGCATGCCTGTGGGTGGTCGGCCATGCCGGCCCGATGCGGATGCTGGCGGCGCACTGGCTGGGCGTGCCGCTGGCGGCCACGGTCAACTGGGAACTGGGCTTCGGCGCCAGCAGCGGCTTCCGGCTGGGGCCGGGCGCCGCGCGGCTAGGGTGGTGGAACCGCGCCGGCTGATCAGCGTGCGGGCCGGCGGCTGCGCGCGGTGTCGAGGTCCTTGCAGAGCTGCGCGGCACCTTGCACCACGCGCGGGCCGGCCCGGTTGATCAGGTCCCCATCGATCACGAACAGGTTGTTGCGCGCCACCGCCGTGACCTGCTGCCAGCGCCGCCACATCTCGAAATCCGGCAGCGGCTGGTCCGAGCGCGTCGCGCCCATGCCCGCCGTCACCATTGCTTCCGGATTGCCCGCGATCACTGCTTCGACCGACACCGTCGGCACCAGCGGCGTCTCGGCCGCGAACAGGTTGCGGCCGCCGCACAGCGCCAGCATGTCGCTGACCAGATGCTCGCCGTTGAGCGTCATCAGCGGCTGCTGCCAGACCTGGTAGAACACGGTCACCGGCGGGCGCGCCGCATAGGTCTTGCGCAGCGTTTCCACCTGCTGGCGGAAGCCGTCGGCGGCGCGCCGCGCGGTGGCTTCGGTGCCCAGCAGCGTGCCGAGCTTCTCGATGTTGTCCGGGATCGCCGCCAGCCGGCGCGGCTCGCTGGTGAAGATGGGGATGCCGAGCGCGCGCAGCCGGTCGGTCTGCTTCTGCGCATTGCCGTGGCGCCACACCACGATCAGGTCGGGCCTTAGCGCGGCAATGCGTTCCAGGTCGAGCGCCTTGTTGTCGCCCACGCGCGTGATCGTGCGCGCCTGCGGCGGGTAGTCGCTGTAGCTGACGGTGCCGACGATGCGCTCGCCCGCACCCGCGGCGAACAGCATTTCGGTGACGTGCGGCGCCAGCGAGACCACGCGGCGCGCGGGCTGCGCCAGGGTCACGGTCTGGCCGGCGTCGTCGACGGCGGAGACCGCGGCGGTGGCGGGCAGCGCGGCGAGCAGCAGCGTGGCGGCGATAACGGGCGTCAGGCGGTTCAGCATGGATTGGGGCAAGGAGTTCAGGCAGTGAGCGCGGCCAGCGCCGCGTCCAGCCGCTGCCAGGCCTGCGGATGGTCCGGCGGCAGGCCCAGCCGCAGGCTCGGCGCGCAGCCGCCGGCGGCATCGAAGCAGCGGGTCCAGACGCCTTGCAGCGCAAGCGCGTGCTGCAGCCGCGCGGCGTCGTGATGCGGTACCCAGCAGAACAGCGGATGCGTGGCCGGGGGCAGGCCATGGCGGTCCAGCAGCGCGGCCAGCCTGGCCCCGCACGCCTGCAGCCGCGCACGGGTGGCGTGCTGCCACGCGTGGTCGGCCAGCGCGTGCCGCGCGACTTCGCGCGCCGGCCCCGATACGGTCCAGTGGCCCAGGCGCGCGCGCAGCGCGTCCAGCAGCGCCGGCTGCGCCAGCACGAAGCCGCAGCGGATGCCGGCCAGGCCGTAGAACTTGCCGATCGAGCGCAGCACCACCAGGCCGGCCTTGCCGCTGTGCGCGGCCACCGAGCCATCGGGCAGGCAATCGATAAAGGCTTCGTCGACCAGCAGCGTGCCGCCGCGCGCCGCCAGCGCGGCATGCCAGCGCAGCAGCGTGGCGGCGGGCAGCATGCGCGCGGTCGGGTTGTTCGGGTTGACGACGACGAGATGATCGAGCGCATCGGCCAGCCCGGGCCGCGAGAAATCGGCTTCGTCCAGCGGCACCACCGTGTGTCCCGCGGCGGCGAACGCCGGCGCGTATTCGCTGTATCCCAGCGCGGCCACGCCCACGCGGCCCGGTCGCAGCAGCGCCGGCAGCGTGCGGATCGCGGCCTGCGAGCCGGCCACCGGCAGCGCATGGGGCGCGCCGCAGGCCGCCGCGGCCAGTTCGGCCAGGCCGTCGTCGTCCTGCGGCAGCCGCTGCCACACCTGCGCCGGCAGCGCCGGCACGGCATAGCCGTCGGGGTTGATGCCGGTGGACAGGTCGAGCCAGTCGCCTGCCGGGCGGCCGTAGCGGCGCACCGCGGCCAGCAGGTCGCCGCCATGGCGGATCGGGGGCAGGGCGGTGCTCATGTGGGTGCGGATACCATCAGTGCGGCGAGCGCGCTGGCGCCTGCCAGCGCCAGCCACAGCCACAGCGTGCGATCGACCAGCCGCAGGCAGGCCATCACATGCGCCGCCTGCGGCGCGCTGCCGGCGCCCAGCGGCGGGCGTTGCTCGATCTCGCCGTGGTAGCGCGCCGGGCCGCCGAGCTGTACGCCGACGGCCCCGGCGCCGGCGGCCATCACCGGGCCGGCATTGGGGCTAGACCACGCCGGCGCCTGCGTGCGCCAGCAGCGCAGCGCCTGCGCGGTGGCGCCGAGCAGCGCATACGACAGCGCGGTCAGCCGTGCCGGCACCAGGTTGAGCGCATCGTCGAGGCGTGCCGCGGCCCAGCCGAAATGCACCAGCCGCGGCGTGCGGTAGCCCCACATCGCATCGAGCGTATTGGCCAGGCGGAACACGATCACCGCGGGTGCGCCGCCGACCAGGAACCAGAACAGCGCGCCGAAGACCGCGTCGTTGCCGTTTTCCAGCGCCGATTCGCAGGCGGCGCGGGCCAGCGCTTCGGCGTCAGCATCAGCGGTGTCGCGCGAGACGATGCGCGCGGTCAGCGCGCGCGCCGCGGGCAGGTCGGCCGCGGCAAGCGCCGTGGCGATCGGGGCGATATGCTGGTGCAGGCTGCGCGCGCCCAGCGCCGCGTACAGCGCCAGCGCATGCAGGGCCAGCGCGGCGAGCGGATGCCAGCCGGCCGCGGCGGCCACCAGCCACGCTGCCAGCGCGGTCGGGGCCAGCACCAGCACGCACCAGCCGGCAAGCCCGGCGAGGCGCTGGCGCCATGGCGCACTACGTTGTGCGGGAGGGTTGAGACGGCGTTCCAGCGCGGCCGCGACGCGGCCGAAGCCGACCAGCGGATGCCAGCGGCGCGGCTCGCCCAGCCAGCGGTCCAGCAGTGCCCCGATCCATGCCGCTGCCACGCATGCCGGCCACGCCAGCATCAGCATGCGGGATCGGCGCCCTTTACCGCAACCGGGATGCCCGCCACCAGCAGCCGCACGCAGTCGGCCGCGGCGGCCAGCTTCTGGTTCAGGCGGCCCAGTTCATCGACATAGAAGCGGGTGATGGCGCCCATCGGGATCACGCCGAAGCCGATCTCGTTCGAGACCAGGATGACGTGGCCGGGCAGCGTCGGCAGCGCGTTGAGCAGCGCCTCGATTTCTTCGGTGAACGCCGCCGGCGGCGTGATCACGCCATGCTCGGGATAGCTGCGGCCATCGGGGAAGAGCAGGTTGTTGATCCACAGCGTCATGCAGTCGACCAGGATGCAGCCGTCGTGGCGCGCGTTGGCGTAGAGCGCATCGGCCAGGTGCACCGGCTCTTCCACCAGGCGCCAGTCGGCGGGGCGGCGCGCGCGGTGCAGGGCGATGCGGACTTCGAGTTCCTGGTCGGCGCGGGCCGGATCCTGGTGCGCGGTGGCGATGTAGGTGACCGGTCCGCCGGTGATGGTGGCGTGGTCGGTGGCGAGCTGTTCGGCAAAGTGGCTCTTGCCGGAACGGGCGCCGCCCAGCACCAGCGTCAGCTGGCGGCCGCCGGTCCCGCTGGCGGCAGCGCGCGGCTGGGGGGCGGCGCTGGTGTTGGCTGCAGGGCCAGCTTCGGTGCCGGACGCGGTGGCGGGGGCGATGGCCGGGGTTTCCATCCGCGTATTGTAGCCGCCGCATCCGGGCATGGCACGGCCCGCGTGCGGGGGCGGTGCGATAATCCGCCGATGCAAATCGACGCTCCGCAATCCCTGCCGCCGGGTGCCCTGCGCGGCACGCTGATGGTCCAGGGCACCACCTCCGATGCCGGCAAGAGCACCATCGTCGCCGGCCTGTGCCGGGTGCTGGCGCGCGCCGGCACGCGCGTGGTGCCGTTCAAGCCGCAGAACATGGCGCTGAACAGCGCCGTCACCGCCGACGGCGGCGAGATCGGCCGGGCCCAGGCGCTGCAGGCGCAGGCCGCGCGGCTGGCGCCGCATACCGACATGAACCCGGTGCTGCTCAAGCCCAGCAGCGACACCGGCGCCCAGGTCATCATCCACGGCCGGGCCCGGCTGGACCTGGACGCGCGCGCCTACCATGCCTACAAGCCCGAGGCGATGAAGGCGGTGCTGGCCTCGCACGCGCGCCTGGCGCAAACCTATGAGGTAGTGCTGGTCGAGGGCGCCGGCAGCCCGGCCGAAGTCAACCTGCGCGAGCGCGACATCGCCAACATGGGCTTTGCCGAGCGGGTCGACTGCCCGGTGGTGCTGGTGGCGGATATCGACCGCGGCGGCGTGTTCGCGCACCTGGTCGGCACGCTCGACTGCCTGTCCGAGAGCGAGCGCGCGCGCGTGACCGGCTTCATCATCAACCGCTTCCGCGGTGATATCGGGCTGCTCGAGCCCGGACTGGACTGGCTGGTGGCGCGTACCGGCAAGCCGGTGTTCGGCGTGCTGCCATACCTGCACGGCCTGCACCTGGACGCCGAGGACGCCATCATCGGCGCGCAGGCCGATGCGGGTCAGGCAGCGCAGCGCCTGCGCGTGATCGTGCCGGTGCTGCCGCGCATCGCCAACCATACGGACTTTGACGCGCTGCGCGCGCACCCGCAGGTCGACCTGCAGTTCGTCGGCCCGGGCCGGCCGATCCCGCCGGCCGACCTGGTGGTGCTGCCCGGCAGCAAGAACGTGCGCGGCGACCTGGACTTCCTGCGCGCGCAGGGCTGGGATGCGGCGCTGGCGCGGCACCTGCGCTACGGCGGCAAGCTGGTGGGGATCTGCGGCGGCATGCAGATGCTGGGGCGGCAGGTACACGACCCCGATGGCCGCGAAGGCCCGGCCGGCAGCAGCGCGGGGCTGGGCTGGCTCGATTACGAAACCACGCTGGCGGCCGAGAAGCAGCTGCGCCAGGTGCGCGGGCGGCTGGCGCTGGAAACCGTAGACGCGCCGGTGCGCGGCTACGAGATCCATCTCGGCATCACCACCGGCAAGGGCCTGGATCAGCCCGCGCTGTGGCTGGACCGCGGCGACGGCACCCTGCGGCCGGACGGCGCGCGCTCGGCCGACGGCCAGGTGCTGGCCACCTATGTCCACGGCCTGTTCGACGATCCCGCCGGGTGCCAGGCGCTGCTGCGCTGGGCCGGGCTGGAACAGGCCCAGGCGGTCGATCTCGACGCGCTGCGCGAGGCATCGATCGAGCGCCTGGCCGACACCATGGCGGCGCACCTGGACCTTGAAGCATTGCTGGCGCCATTGCGGCGCTGAGGGCCCTGCTAGAATCGCGAATCCTTCGCATTCGCACCGTCGCACGGAGATGGCTTTGGCGCCATATTCCGCGCCTTGCAGCGTCCGCTCAACGTACTTCACCCCGTCATGGTTACCGGCCGCCTGCGCGTCGTCCTCGTCAAGCTGCATCGTTATATCGGCCTGAGCCTCGGCCTGCTGTTCGTCCTGATGGGACTGACCGGCATGACCATCGCCTGGCGCGATGAACTCGACGCCTGGCTCAATCCCGACCTGCTGGTGGCGTCCGCGCCGATGACCGCGCCGGTGACCCCGGACACGGTCCAGTCCGTGACCGGCCGGCTGGCGGCGCTGCCCTACGGCAAGCCCAACCTGCTGATGCTGCCGACCGACGCCGACGGCGTCTTTATCGCCTGGTATCCGGTCAAGGGGCCCGGCGGCGTGGTGCCGGGGCGCTCGCGCCAGGTGATGGTCGACCCGGTCACGCTGGCGGTGAAGGGCGAGCGCGTCTGGGGCGAGGCCGGGCTGTCGCGCCGGCTGCTGCTGCCCACGCTGTTCCACCTGCACCGCTACCTGCTGTCGGGCGATACCGGCAAGACCATCACCGGGGTGGCCGGCATGCTGCTGTTGCTGACCACGCTGGTGGGGGTGGCGGCGTGGTGGCCCAAGATGAAGCTGCGCTCGGTGGTGCAGGCGTTCCGCATTACGCATGGCGGCTCATGGTCGCGCTTCAACTATTCGCTGCACCGCGCGGGCGGCATCCTGGCCGCGCCGGTGCTGGCCGTGATCGCGTTTTCCGGCTGGTACCTGAACCTGCCCAAGTGGGTCACGCCGATCGTGGCGGGGGTGATGACGGTGACGCCGCCAGCCAAGCATGTGTCGGCACCGGCGCCGGCCGGGGCCCGGCCGCTGGAAGCGGGCGAGATCATGGCCGCGGCGCAGGCGCAGTTCCCGCAGGCGCAGGTCACCCGCATCGGCTTCCCGCGCAAGCCCGGCGACGCCTTCGAAATCCGGCTGTGCCAGCCCGGCGAGGTGCGCCGGCACACCGGCGCCACGCGGCTGTGGCTCGATGCCTGGACCGGCGCGCCGCTGGGCGTGCGCGACCCGCAGCAGGCGCCTGCCGGCGACACGCTGCTGAACTGGCAGTTTCCGCTGCATACCGGCGAAGCCTTCGGCCTGCCGGGGCGGATCTTCATCACGCTGTTCGGGCTGGCGCCGCTGGCATTTGCCGTGACCGGCACGCTGATCTGGTGGAAGCGCCGGCGCGGCCACCAGCGCCATGTGGTGAAGACCGCGCAGCGCGCCGGCATGCGCCGGGCATGAAAAAAGGCAGGCCGCCGGGCCTGCCTTCTTGTTTGG
>NZ_LT976853.1:2800106-2889294 GCF_900249755.1 Cupriavidus taiwanensis | reverse complement strand
CGGTCGCGCAAGCGCCGCTCAGATTTCCAGGTTGTCGATCAGCCGGGTCGCGCCCAGCTTGGCCGCGGTCAGGATCACCAGCGGCTCGCCGGCGAGGAATTCCTCGCGCGTCGGCGCCTGCAGGTCGACGCGCTTGCGGATCGCCACATAGTCCGGCTTCCAGCCGCGCTTGGCGAGCGATGCGCGGGCGCTGTCCTCCACCGCCAGCAGGTCGGCCGAGGCGCGGTCGCCGCCCAGCACGGTGTCGCGCACGTCGTGCAGGGTGCGGTACAGCACCGGCGCCTCGGCGCGCTCGTCCGGGCTCAGGTAGCGGTTGCGCGACGACAGCGCCAGGCCGTCTTCGGCGCGCACGGTTTCGGCGGGAATGATGTCGATCGGCAGCGCAAACTGCTGCACCATGCGGCGCACGATCATCAGCTGCTGGTAGTCCTTCTTGCCGAACACCGCCACGCGCGGCTGCGCGCACGAGAACAGCTTCATCACCACGGTGCACACGCCCTTGAAGAAGCCGGGGCGGAACTCGCCTTCCAGGATGTCGCCCAGGTCGTGCGGCGGCTCGACGCGGTATTCCTGGGGTTCGGGGTACATGTCGCGCTCGGACGGCGCAAACAGCACGTAGACGCCTTCGCTCTGCAGTTTTTCGATATCGTCCTGCAGCGTGCGCGGGTACTTGTCGAAATCCTCGTTGGGGCCGAACTGCAGGCGGTTCACGAAGATGGATGCCACCACCGGGTCGCCGTGCTGGCGCGCCAGGCGCATCAGCGACAGGTGGCCTTCGTGCAGGTTGCCCATGGTCGGGACGAAGGCCGCGCGGTTCTGGCCGCGCAGCTGGTCCCGCAGCTCTTGGATGGAGGAAATGACTTTCATCTGCCTTGGTGTGCTGGTCGTGTAGGGGTGACCCGGACGCCGGTCCGTCGCGGACCGCGCCTGCCGTGCCGGTCTGGGCCGGCTGTCGGCGGATTGTAGATCAACTGGGGCGGGGCTGGCCTCGGCGGTTCGGACGGGTCAGCTGGGGCTGTACGCCAATCGCACATAAATTGGCGCGAACGGCTCGGCCTGCGTGATTTCCACCAGCGCTTCGCGCGACAGCTCCAGCATGGCGATGAAGTTCACTATCACCACTGGCACGCCCTTGCCGGAGCGCACCGCGTCCTCGAAGAGTTCAGAGAACTCCATGAAGCGCGCATGCTGCAGCCGGCGCAGGATCTGGCTCATGTGCTCGCGCACCGACAGTTCCTCGCGCGAGATCTTGTGGTGCTGGTTCAGCTTGGCGC
The DNA here is from genome assembly GCF_900249755.1 of Cupriavidus taiwanensis. Lineage (NCBI taxonomy): Bacteria > Pseudomonadati > Pseudomonadota > Betaproteobacteria > Burkholderiales > Burkholderiaceae > Cupriavidus > Cupriavidus taiwanensis. The sequence goes on along the minus strand of NZ_LT976853.1, from coordinate 2,888,020 downwards.
GCTTGAGCACGTCGGCCCAGGCCGCCTGCAGGTCCACGGTTTCCACCTCGGGAAAGCGCGGCGCCAGGCTCTGCTCGATATACACCTGCGAGCGCAGGAAGTCGCGGCCCAGCTGCGGCACGGTGTCCAGGCGCTGCGCGGCCAGCTTCATCTGCTCGTATTCCAGCAGGCGGCGCACCAGCTCGGCGCGCGGGTCCTCGGCTTCGTCGTCGCTGTCGGCCTTCTTGACCGGCAGCAGCATGCGCGACTTGATCTCGATCAGCATCGCCGCCATCAGCAGGTATTCCGCCGCCAGCTCCAGGTTGGTCTTGCGGATCTGCTCGATATACGACAGGTACTGCCGCGTGACCTGCGACATCGGGATGTCGAGCACGTTGAAGTTCTGCTTGCGGATCAGGTACAGCAGCAGGTCCAGCGGGCCTTCGAAGGCTTCGAGGAAGATCTCGAGCGCGTCCGGCGGGATGTAGAGGTCCTGCGGCAGCTTGAACAGCGGCTCGCCGTACAGGCGCGCGAACGCCATCCCGTCGACCATGTCGGCGGGGCCGGCCGGGCCCGCGGCGGCAGCGGGCGCCACGGCGGGCAGCTCCACGGGCAGCGGCAGCTTGTCCTGGTCGGCTGCGCTCATGGGGCGGTCGGCTCGCGTTCTTTCTGGATGGGGGCGGCGGGAATCAGTTGTCCTGCGAGTAGACGTAGGGCTTCTGCGCCACGCGCGAAGCCTGGGCGCGGGCGCGCTCTTCGAGGTCGATCGGTGCCTTGTCCCACAGCAGGGCGCGGCCGTCGCGCTGCTCGGCCTCCAGCGTCGGGCGCTCTTGCTTGAGCTGCTTCAGGAACTGGGTGATATCGGATTCGTAGAGGGCCATGGTCAACCGTGGTGCACCCGTGCGGGCGCCAGATAGGTACAGTGGGCCATGATTTTACCGTATCGGCCCCCCGGGATGCACGCCGGACCGCAGGCGGGGGCCGCAACGCGTGGGAAAGTTCCGGGTGCGTGGCCGGGTGTGGTCAAATACCGACTTTGTATGTGTGGACAATTGGGCGATGCCGCAAGACACCGCTAACACCGCTGACTCGGCCGGCCGCGCCGCCTGGCACGCGGCCGCGCGCGCGCTGGCGGCGCTGGGCATGCTGCTTGGCGTGGTGCTGGGCCTGGCGGCGGCACCCGCACAGGCGGCCTACAAGGTCGAGGTCGAAGCGCCCAAGCCGATCCGCGAGATGCTGGAAGAGCACCTCGACCTGGCCCGCTACAAGGACCGCACCGACCTGTCGCAGGACCAGTTCGACTACATGGTCGAGACCGTCGGCGAGCAGGTGCGGGCCTTCACCTCCACCGAAGGCTATTTCGATCCGACCACCACCACCCGCGTCGAGGGCGAGGGCAACCAGCGCGTGGTCCACGTGGTGGTCGACCCCGGCGCGCGCACGCTGATCCGCAACGTCGACCTGCAGGTGACCGGCCCGGCCGCGACCCAGTCGCCCGAGCAGGTGGCGGAGATGAAGGCCAAGTGGGGCCTGCCCGCGGGCGAGCCGTTCCGCCAGGACGACTGGGACAAGGCCAAGGAAGACGCGCTGGTGACGCTGCAGAGCCACACCTACTACGGGGCGCGGCTGGCGGCGTCGCAGGCGCGGGTCGAGCCCGACGAGCTGCGCGCGGACCTGTCGGCGCACTATGCCAGCGGCCCGGCCTACCGGCTGGGCGCGCTCAAGGTCACGGGCACGCGCCGCTACCCGGAACAGATCATCTACAACGTCAACCCGCTCAACGAGGGCGAGCCGTACCGGGTCGAGCGGCTGCTGGAATTGCAGCGCGCGATCCAGAACCAGCCGTATTTCTCCAACGTGCTGGTCGACCTGGAACCGCCGCCGGATGCCGACCAGGCGCCGGACGGCGTGGTCACCGCGCCGGTGTCGGTGCGCGTGCGCGAATATCCGGTGCACCGGCTCAACAGCGGCGTCGGCTTTACCACCGATACCGGCGCGCAGGTCGAGGGGCGCTATTCCTACTACAACCTGTTCAACCGCGCCTGGACCTTCGATTCGCAGGCGCGCATCGAACAGAAGCGTTCCTACCTGTTTGCCGAGGCGGCGATGCCGCCGTCGCGCGGGGCCTACCGCAACAGCGTCTACAGCAGCTACGAGCGCACCATCGATATCGAGAACACCGACACCACCAGCCTGCGCGCCGGCCTGAAGCGCTCGCGCTCGCGCGAGAAGTACGACGTCACGATGTCGCTCGATTTCTACTACGACAAGCTGCTGCCGGTGGGCCAGGCCAGCCAGATCAGCAAGGCGCTGGTGCCGGCCTTTGCCTGGACCCGGCGCGATGTCGACAACCCGGTGTTCCCGCGCCGCGGCAACGTGATCAGCACCCAGATCGGCGTGGCCGCCCAGAACCTGCTCAGCGATGCCACTTTCCTGCGGCTGTACGGCCGGATCCGCCAGTACGTGCCGGTCGGCAAGCGCGACCTGGTGGTGGCGCGCCTGGAGCTGGGCGCCGACCTCAGCGGCGACAGCGCCAGCAAGATCCCGGCGACGCTGCGCTTTCGCGCCGGCGGCACCGATTCGATCCGCGGCTACAGCTACCAGTCGATCGGCACGCCCAGCGGCGCCAGCGTGCTGCCCGCCAAGTACCTGGCCACCGGCAGCCTGGAGTACCAGTACTGGTTCAAGCCGGACTGGGGCGTGGCGGTGTTCTGGGATGCCGGCACCGCCGCCGACAACCTGCGCGGCGTGACCATCTACAACGGCGTGGGCGTCGGCGTGCGCTGGCGCACGCCGGTGGGCCCGCTGCAGCTCGACGTGGGCTACGGCATCCAGGAGCAGCAGTTCCGGCCGCATATCTCGCTGGGGGTGGCGTTCTGATGAACGTGCACGACTTGCCTTCCGTGCCCGGCGGCGGCGACCAGGCGCCGCCGCCCTCCGCTCCGGCGCCGCGCAAGCGCCGGCGGCTGTGGCGCGCGCTGGGCTGGCTGGCCGGCATCGTGCTGTTGCTGGTGGTGGTGCTGGCGGCTGCCGGCGTGGTGGCGCTGCGCACCGAGACCGGCACGCGGCACCTGTGGACGCTGGCCACGCGGCTGTCCGCCGGCATGCTCAGCGGCCGCCTGGAGGGCGGCACCGTGGCGCACGGGCTGCGCCTGCGCGACGTGGTGTTCGCCAGCGGCCAGACCCGCGTCACCGTCGACCGCGTCGACGGCAGCTGGAACCTGAGCTGGCAGCCGCGGCGGCTGCATGTGCAGTGGCTGCGCATCGGCAAGGCCGAGGTGCGGCTGGGCCCGTCCGAGCCCAGCACCGCGCCGATGCAGAAGCCCGCATCGCTCGAACTGCCGCTGGCCATCGATGTCGATACGCTGACGCTCGAGCGCCTGGCGCTGCTGCAGGGCCAGGCGCCGACGGCCGAGCCGATGGTGTTCAGCAACCTGGCGGGCGCGCTGCACAGCGACGGCCAGCGCCACCGTGTCAGCGTGGACAAGCTGGAAACCCCTTACGGCAAGCTCGCCGCCAACGCCCAGCTGGGCGCCGCCGCGCCGTTCGCGCTCAGCGCCGAAGCGCTGCTGGAAAGCAGCTGGCAGGATGAGGCCTTCGCCGTCAATGCCACCGCCAACGGCAATCTCGACGCGCTGCGCGCCGAGGTGCAGGCCAGCGGCGACCGCATCCACCTGCGCGCCGGCGCCGACCTGACGCCGTTCGGCAAGGTCCCGTTCACGCACCTGCTGGTCGATGGCGACCGCATCAACCCGCGCCTGTTCAATCCGTCGGCGCCGCACGCCAACCTGACCGTGCATGCCGAGCTGCGGCCGGTGGATGGCGCGGCGGCTGGCGGCGGTGTGCCGCCCGCGGCGGCTTCGGCGCCGGCTGCATCGGCGCCATCGCCGCCATCGCCGCCATCGCCGGCATCTGCGCCTGCAGCGACGCGCGCTGCGGCGCCGCTGGCGGTCGCCGGCGAGATCGAGATCCGCAACCTCGAGGCCGGCCCGCTCGACCGCGAGCGGCTGCCGGTGCAATCGGTGCGCGCCCGCGTCGAACTGAGCGAGGCCGCGCAGGCGGTGTCGGACCTGCGCGTGGCGCTGCCGGGCAAGGGCGAGATTGCCGGCAGCGGTTCGCTGCGCGGCGGCCGCGGCGGCTTCGACCTGGATGTGCGCCGGCTGGACCCGGCGGCGCTGCATGGCTCGCTGACCAGCGCCAGCCTGTCGGGCCCGGTGGTGATCCGCATCGAGCCGGGCCGCCAGAGCGTGGCACTGGAACTGGCGGGCGGGCCGCTCAAAGTGTTTGCCGACGCCAGCATGGACGCCGAGACCGTGACCCTGGCCGCGCTGCGCGCCGTGGTCGGCACCGGCTTGCTGACCGCCGAAGGCAAGCTGGGGCTCAAGGACAAGCAGCCGTTCAGCTTCAAGGGCAAGCTGTCGGCGTTCGATCCCGCGCGCGTGGCAAAGGTGGCCGCGGGCCGGATCAACGCGGATTTCACCGCGACCGGCGAGCTCGCGCCGCAGCTGGGCGTGGCGCTGGACTTCGCCGTGCATGAAAGCGAATACGCGGGCCTGCCGATGACCGGCGGCGGCAAGCTGCGCCTGGCGGGCGAGCGGCTGTTGCCGAGCGAGGCCGCGCTCAGCATGGCCGGCAACCAGGCCAGCCTGCGCGGCAGCTTCGGCGCGCGCGGCGATGCGCTGAAACTCGCGGTCGATGCGCCGCAGCTGGAGCGGCTCAAGTTCGGCGTCGCCGGCAAGCTCAGCCTCGATGCCACCATCACCGGCACGCTGAAGAAACCCGAGGTGGTCGCCGACTACAACGCGCAAACGCTGGAAGTGGGACCGCACAAGCTGGCCAGCGCCAGCGGCCGCGCCGAAATCCGCGGCGGGCTGGACGGCCCGCTGTCGGTGCAGCTGGCCGCGCGCGGCTACCGCGGCCCGCAAGCCAGCCTTGCCACCCTCGACGCCACCCTCACCGGCACTCAGGCCAGCCACAGCTTCGACGCCAAAGCGACCGGCAGCCTGAACCAGCGGCCCTTGCAGCTGGCGCTGGCGGGGCAGGGCGCGTGGCGCGGCAAGGACGGCTGGAACGGCACCATCCGCACGCTCGAAGAGCGCGGCACGCTCAACCTGCGCCTGGCCGCGCCGGCGCAGCTGCTGGTCGCCGACCAGCGCGTGCGCCTGGGCGCCACGCGCCTGCTGCTGGACCGCGCCACGCTGGCGATCGACAGCCTGGACTGGGACCACGGCCGCATCCGCAGCGCGGGCAGCCTCGACGGGCTGCAAGTGGCGCGCGTGCTGGAACTGATGGAAACCATCACCGGCGAGCGCCCGCCGGTGCGTTCCGACCTGGTCATCGACGGCCGCTGGAACCTGGCGCTGGCCGAGACCGCGACCGGGTTTGCCGAACTGCGCCGGCGCAGCGGCGACATCTCGGTCAACGCGGGCCGGGGCTTCACCACGCTCGGCCTGGGCGAGACCAGCCTGCGCGCCGACGCCGGCGGCAACCGCATCGCGCTGCGCGGCGGCATGGTGTCGGGCCGCATCGGCAAGGTGGTGGTCGATGCCTCGGCCGGGCTGGTGCAGGAGCAGGGGCTGCAGACCGTGGGCCCGGCGTCGACGCTGGGCGGCACCGTCACCGTCGACGTGCCGCGGCTGAAGTCGCTGGAAGCGCTGACCGGCCCGCAATACGCCTTCGACGGCCGCCTGGCGGCGGCGATGCGGCTGGCGGGCACGGTGGCGGCGCCGCTGCTGACCGGCACCATCGATGGCGACAACCTCGCGGTCACGCTGTACGACCAGGGGCTGCGCCTGACCGACGGCACCGTGCGCGTGGTGCTGGACCAGAACACGGTCGAGCTCAGGCAGGTGGAATTCCACGGCGGCGACGGCAAGCTCACCGCCACCGGCAATATCAAGCTGGGCGAGGCCGATCCCAACCTGACCGGCAGGATCGTCGCCGACAAGCTGCAGCTGTTTGCCAGCCCGGAACGCACGCTGGTGGTGTCGGGCGATGCCAGCATCGCCAACGAGAACAAGCAGGTGGTGATCCGCGGCAAGTTCCGCGTCGACCGCGCGCTGTTCGACCTGCCCAAGGCCGGCGCGCCGGTGCTGGGCGACGACGTCGTGGTGATCCGGCGCAAGGACCAGCGCGCGGTCAAGACCGCCGCCACGCAGATGCCGGAAAGCAAGCCCGCCAGCCGCTTCAGCCCGGTGATCGACCTGACCGTCGACCTGGGCAACAACTTCCGCTTCCGCGGCGCGGGCGCGGACCTGCTGCTGGCCGGGCAGATGGGCGTGAAGAGCGAGCCGCTGGCGCCGATGAAGGCGACCGGCACGGTGCGCGTCACCGACGGCACCTACGAGGCCTTCGGGCGCAAGCTGGACATCGAGCGCGGCATCATCAACTTCAACGGCCCGATCGACAATCCGAACATGAATATCCGCGCCATGCGCCGCAACCAGGAAGTCGAGGCCGGCGTCGAGGTCACCGGCACGGTGCGGCTGCCGCGCGTGCGGCTGGTGTCCGAGCCCAACGTGCCCGACGAAGACAAGCTGTCGTGGCTGATGTTCGGCTACGGCGCGGAAAGCGCGGGTGCCGGGCAGCAGCGCCAGCTGAGCGGCTCGGCGCTGGGCGGCGCCGCGCTGGGGCTGATCGGCGGCAAGGCCGGCAAGGGCATCGTCTCGCATTTCGGCATCGACGAATTCTCGATCGGGCCCAGCACCGCGGGCCTGAACGACCAGCAGGTGGTCAGCGTGGGCAAGGCCATCACCGACCGCATGTCGGTGGGCTACGAGCAGAGCCTGACCTCGGCCTCGAACGTGGTGAAGCTGAGCTGGCAGTTCTCGCGGCGCTGGTCGCTGATTGCCAAGGGCGGCTCCATCAACGGTTTGTCGGTCTTGTTCAACCGCCGCTTCGACAGCTGGGCCACCCTGTTTACCGGGGCCCCGAATCGCGGCACCAGGAGGAGCCAGCAGGATGAAAGCCAGCCACTCGACCCCGAAAGCGCCGCACAGGCGGCCTCGGCCGCGATCGCCGAACCGGTGCGCCGCTGAATCCCCTTCGACGTACTTCCCTTCGACCTTTGCCGCGTCGCCGCGACGCCTTGCCGCCATGGGACTGATTGCCTCGATGCTCGCGCTGTTCGGCTGCGACCAGCAGAAGGTCGACGAAGCCATGAAGAAGGCGGGCGAGACCGCCCGCAACACCTGGAACGCGATCAAGCCCGACAGCGAGCTGTTCAAGGGCATCGTGCCGGGCCAGTCGACCGAGGAAGACCTGCGCCGCCAGGCCGGCAAGCCCGAGATCGTCTGGGAAGAAGCCAACGGCGGGCGCCGGCTGGAATATCCGCGCGGCCCCGAGGGTACCACCACGTGGATGGTCACCATCGGCGCCGACGGCAAGGTGGCGAAGATCGAGCAGGTGCTGTCGGCCGAGAACTTCGCCCGCGTGCGCGCCGGCATGAGCAAGGACGACATCCGCCGCCTGCTGGGCAAGCCCACCAGGGTCGAGGCGTTCAGGCTGAAGCAGGAAGAGGTGTGGGGCTACCGCTGGATGGAGACCTCGACCGACAAGGCCTTCTTCAACGTGCATTTCAACAGCGACGGCACCGTCACCACGACCTCGCGCAGCGACGATCCGTCGCGAATGCAGGGCGGCTGACGCACGCGCCCGCCTTCACTGCAGCAAGTGGCAGGCGGCCTGGTGCGGCGGTGCGGCGGTGCCGGCGCCCGGGTCCAGCCGCCGCATGCGCGGCGCCTCGGCGGCGCACGCCGGCAGCGCGTGCGGGCAGCGCGGATGGAACTTGCAGCCCGGCGGCGGGTGCAGCGCCGAGCCGATATCGCCCAGGATCAGCCCTTCCGCGGGCTGGTGGTCCGGGTCGGGCCGCGGCGCCGAGCCCAGCAGCGCCTGCGTGTAGGGATGGCGCGGCGCGCCGAAGACCGCGGCGCTGGGCCCGCTTTCGGCCATATTGCCCAGGTACATCACCCCCACCGCCGAGCTGAAGTGCTCCACCAGCGCCAGGTCATGGGCGATCACCACGTAGGCCAGCCCGAAGCTGCGCTGGATCTCCGCCAGCAGGTTGATGATCTGCGCGCGGATCGACACATCCAGCGCCGAGGTCGGCTCGTCCAGCACCAGCAGCCGCGGCCGCAGCGCCAGCGCGCGCGCCACCGCGATGCGCTGGCGCTGGCCGCCGCTGAACTCGTGCGGGTACAGGTCGAGCGCGCCGGGCGGCAGGCCGACGATCTCCAGCAGCTCGAGCAGCCGTGCCCGCAGCGCGGCGCGGTCGCCGCCCTGGCCGTGCGCCAGCAGCGGCTCGGCCAGCAGCATGCTGACCTTGAGCCGCGGGTTGAGCGACGACGACGGGTCCTGGAACACCGCCTGCACCTGGCGCCGGTAGCCCAGCACGCCCTTGCGGTCCAGCGCCAGCACGTCCTGGCCGTCGAAGCGGATGGCGCCGGCGCTGGGCCGCTCGAGCAGCAGCAGCTGGCGCGCGATGGTGGTCTTGCCGCAGCCGGACTCGCCCACCAGCGCAAAGGTCTGGCCGGCATCGACGGCAAAGCTGACGCCGTCGACGGCGCGCACGGTGCCGCCGCGCGTAGGGAAATGCTTCTGCAGGTCCTGCACTTCAAGCAGCATGGCGTCTCCTGGCGTGCGCTGTCTCAGCCGGCCGAGGCCAGCCAGCAGCTGACCTTGTGGCCGGACTCGAGTTCGATCTCGGGGGGATAGGCGTCGTCGCACAGCGGCTTGCGGTGCGGGCAGCGCGCCGCGAAGCGGCAGCCGTGCGGCGGGTCGACCAGGCTGGGCGGGCTGCCCGGGATCGCGTACAGCCGCTCGCGCCGGTCGCCGAAGCGCGGGATGGCCTGCAGCAGCGCCTGCGTGTAGGGGTGGGCGGGGCGCTGGTACAGCGTGCGCACGTCGCCGGTCTCGACGATGCGCCCGGCGTACATCACCGCGACCCGGTGGCAGATGCTGGCCGCCACGCCCAGGTCATGCGTGATCAGGATGATGCCGACGCCGGTCTGCGCCTGGATCTTGCGGAACAGCGCCATGATCTGCACCTGGATGGTCACGTCCAGCGCCGACGTCGGCTCGTCGGCCACCAGCAGCCGCGGCGCGCTGGCGATGGCCATGCCGGTCACCACGCGCTGGCGCATGCCGCCGCTGAACTGGTGCGGATAGTCGTCGAGCCGGGTCTCGGGCGAGGGGATGCGCACGCTGTCCAGCACCTGCACCACCTGGCGCCGCCGGTCCGCGCGGCTGTCGGCGAGGCCGTGGTAGTGCAGCGGCGCGCCGACCTGGTCGCCGACCGTGAACACCGGGTTCAGCGAGGTCAGCGGGTCCTGCGAGATCATCGCGATCTTGCGGCCGCGGTACTGCGTGCTCAGGGTCTTTTCCGGCAGCTGCAGCAGGTCCACGCCATCGAGCAGCACCTGGCCGCCCAGGCGCACGCCGCCCTGGCGCGGCAGCAGGCGCAGGATCGACAGGATGGTCATGGACTTGCCCGAGCCCGACTCGCCCACCACGCCCAGGGTCTCGCCCTGGTTCACGTGCAGGTCGACGCCGTCGACGGCGCGCACCACGCCGCGGCGCAGCTCCAGGTGCGTGGTCAGGCCCCGCACCGACAGCATCGGCGCGCCGCGGGCAGCAGCGTCCGGCGCGGGCGCCGGCGCGGGGCGTTGGGTCACGTGCGGGTCCGGCGTGCTCATAGCTGCCTCCGTTTCGGGTCGAAGTGGTCGCGCAGCCAGTCGCCCAGCAGGTTGGACGCCAGGCAGGTCGCCATGATGGCCAGCCCCGGCATGGTGATGGCCCACCACGCATTGGTGATGTAGTTGCGCGCATCGGCCAGCATCAGGCCCCACGACACGTCGGGCTGCTGGATGCCCAGGCCGAGAAAGCTCAGCGAGGCCTCGAAGATGATCACCTGGCCCACCTGCAGCGTGGCCAGCACCAGCAGCGTGTTGAACAGGTTGGGCAGCAGGTGGCGGCGGAAGATGGTGAGCGTGCCGCAGCCCGCCACGCGCGCCAGCGCCACGTAGTCGCGCTGCTTGAGCGACATCACCTCGCCGCGCACGATGCGCGCGTACCAGGTCCAGTAGGTCACCACGATCACCAGCACCACGGTATTGAAGCCCGGGCCCAGCACCGCCGCCAGCACCAGCGCCAGCGCCAGCGCGGGAATCGACATCTGGATGTCGACCAGCCGCATGATCAGCGCGTCCAGGCGCCCGCCGAAATAGCCGGCCAGCATGCCTGCGGCGGTGCCGATGCCGCCCGAGATCAGGATCGCGTACAGCGCCACCACCAGCGAGATGCGGGTGCCGGCCATGATCCGCGTCAGCAGGTCGCGGCCCATGTTGTCGGTGCCGAGCGGATAGGCCCAGCTGCCGCCGGCCAGCCACGCCGGCGGCTGGAACGCCAGGCCCAGGTCGAGGCCGTTGGGGTCGTGCGGCAGCATCGCGTCGCCGCCGATGGCGCAGGCCAGCAGCAGCGGCAGCACCGCCAGCGCGAACCAGGGCAGGCCGCGCAGGTTGCGCCGCGCGCGCTTGCGCACCGGTGCCGCGGCGCCGGCGGGAGGGATGGCGATCTCAGGCATGGCGGATCCTCGGGTCGATCAGGCCGTAGCTCAGGTCGACCAGCAGGTTGGACAGCACGAACAGCACGGAGGTGAGCATCACGCCCGCCTGCACCACGGGAAAATCGCGCGCGAACACGGCTTCGACCACGGTGCGGCCAACGCCCGGCCAGGCGAAGATGACTTCGACCACGAAGGCGCCGCCCAGCATCGCCGCGAAGTACACGCCGAGGATCGTCACCAGCGGAATCGCCGCGTTGCGCAGCGCGTACTTCCAGATCAGCACGCGCTCGGGCAGGCCCATGGCGCGGCCCATGCGGATGTAGTCGCTGTCGAGCACATCGAGCATGGCCGAGCGCACCACGCGGGTCTGCGCCGCGACCGGATACCAGCCCAGCGCGATCGCCGGCAGCACCAGGCTGTTCCACGCGTCGCGCCCGAACGCCGGCAGCCAGTTCAGCTGCACCGCGAAGAACAGGATCAGCAGCAGGCCGACCCAGAAGTTGGGCATGGCCTGGCCGGCCATGGCGAAGACCTTGGCGAAGCGGTCGAACCACGAGCCGCGGTAGACCGCCGACAGCACCCCGAACGGCACCGCCATCGCGATCGAGAACGCCAGCGCAGCCAGCGCCAGCTCCACCGTCGCCGGCAGCCGCTCCAGGATCAAACCGAGCGCCGGCTCCTGCCAGCGGTAAGAGTTGCCGAAGTCGCCGGTGACGGCGTTGCGCAGGAACACCAGGTACTGCGCCACCAGCGGCTGGTCCAGGCCGAGATGCTGGCGGGTCTGTTCGATCACCTGTGGCGGCGCGTCGGCGGGCAGCAGCAGCGCCAGCGGGTCGCCGGACAGGCGCGAGATCAGAAAGATGATCACGCTCGCGCCAAGGATGCTGATCAGGCCGTGCAGCAGGCGTTTGGCAATGGGCATGGCAGGCTCCGTCGGAAAATCGTCAGCGGGGGTGCCGCGCCGGCACGCAGCGATGAATGCGGCCGGGCGCGGCGGCGCATCAGTGCTGCGGTTTCCAGCTGACTTCCTGGAACGAGCGCCAGTAGTCGCGGATCGGCCACGGCACGTAGTTGATCTTGTTGTCGCGCCAGGCAAAGGTCACCAGCGGGCGGTAGGTGGGCAGGCCGCCCAGCACGCGCTCATGCTTCAGGCGCGCAATCTGCTGCAGCAGCGCGCTGCGCGCGGCGGGGTCCATGGCCTGGCGCTGCTTCTCCAGCAGCGCATCGACTTCCGGGTCGCTGGTGTACGAGTACGTGCCCCAGCCGCCGCCGGGCTGGTAGCTGTGCAGGTGGCCGGACCACGCCAGGCCGGGATCGCCGGGCAGGCCCTGCGACCACATCCAGCTGAGCACGCCGTCCATCTCGGGCGGGCCCGAGCGCCCGCGCTTGCCCAGGCTGATCCACGCGCCGTACTCCAGGTTGCGCACCTGGCAGCGGATGCCCGCGGCGCTCAGGTAGGCGTACATGGCTTCGCCCACTTCCTTCACGCCCGGCTCGCGCGGCGTGGTGAGGTTGTAGCAGGGCGTGTCGAAGCCGTTGGGATAGCCCGCCTGCCTGAGCAGCTCGCGCGCGCGCTTGGGGTCGAAGGCATAGGGCTTGAGCGCGGGGTCGTAGCCGTTCGATCCCTTGCCCACCTGCGCGTAGCGCTCGCCCTGGCCGAACAGCACGCGCTTGATGATGGCGTCGACATCGATCGCATGCGCCGCCGCCTGGCGCACGCGCACGTCATTGAACGGCGACTTCGGCATCTGCGTGTTGAAGTTCAGGAACAGGTTGTTGCCGCTGACCAGCGTGACGGTCTTCACGCCCGGCATCTTCCTGAATTCCTCGACCATGGAAGGCGGCACGTTGTCGATGAAATCGACCTTGCCGGTCTTGAACGCCGCCACCCGGGTCAGGTCCTCGGGAATCACCTTGATGGTCAGTTCCTTGATGCCGGGGCGCTTCTCCTGGTTCCAGTAGCCGTCGAAGGCTTCCAGCTTCAGTTCGTCCTTGACCGTGCGCGAGACGAACTTCCATGGCCCGGTGCCGACCGGCTTCCTGGCGAACTCTTCTTCGCCGACCTTCTGGATGTACTTCTTGGGCATGGCCCACAGCTGCATGTTGCCGACCAGGAACTGCGCGTCGGGCTCCTTGAAATGCAGCTTGAAGCGGTGCGCATCGACGATCTCGAAGCGCTCGACCGACGACACATAGTGCGAGAAGAAGCTGCTCTTGGGATCGCGCTGGCGCTGCCACGAGAACTCGAGGTCCTCGGAGGTCAGCGGGTCGCCGTTGTGGAAGCGCACGCCCTTGCGCAGCTGCACGTCCAGCACCGGCTTGCCGTCCTTGCCGGTTTCCAGCTTCCAGCTCTGCGCCAGCCAGTTCTCGTCCTTGAGCGCGGCGTTGCGGCGCACCAGCATCTCGAAGATCTGGCCGACAAAGTAATGGTCGACCCCGGCCGAGATCTTGACCGGATCGAGCGTGGTCGATTCCGCGCCGAAGGCGACGGTAAGGCTGCCGGTGGCGGGCGCGGGCGCGGCGGCGTGCGCCGCGGGCACGATGGCCGCGGCGAGGATGCCGGCCAGCAGCCGGTGGCGGGCGGCGCGGGACAATGTCTTCACTTGCATGGTGCTCCTCCTGTTGCGCCGTCTCGTGGCGGCGCTGTGGGTGTGGACAACGGGCGCGCTCAGCGCGGGAAGCTGGTCTCGAGCTGGCGCACCACTTCCAGCAGGCGCGGCCGCACTTCCTCGAGCAGGAATGACGGCGACAGCCGGAACGACGGCCCGCCCACGTTGAGCGCCATGGGCGGCATGCCGTGGCCGGGCTCGAAGCCGCGCGCGATGCCGTTGACGTCGGGCTGCCATTCGCCCATCGAGCAGGTCACGCCCAGGCTGTGGTGGTCGGCCAGCGCCTGCTCGATGCCCCGGCGCAGCCGCGGCCAGGCCAGGTCGTCGACATCGCGCACCTGCTCCATGAAGGCTTGCCGCTCGGCGTCGGCGGCCACGGCCAGCCAGGCGCGGCCGATCGCCGAGGTGGCCACGGGAATGCGCGAGCCGGTATCGAGCGTCAGCGCAATCGCGGCGCTGCTGCGGCAATGCTCGACATAGATCATCGAGAAGCGGTCGCGCGTGCCCAGCGAGACCGTGCCGCCGGAGAAATCCGCCAGTTCCTGCATCAGCGGGCGCGCCACCTTGCGGATATCCAGCCGCGACAGCATGGCGCTGCCCAGCCGCAGGCAGGCCGTGCCCAGGCTGTACTGCTGGCTGCCCTCGGCGCGCGCCAGGTAGCCCAGCCGGGTCAGGGTCGAGGTCAGGCGCGAAACCGTGGACTTGGGCAGCTGGCAGCGCCGCGCGATTTCCTGGTTGCCCAGCGCGCGGTCGCTGGTGCGAAAGCACGCCAGCACTTCCAGCCCGCGCGCCAGCGCGGTGACGAAGTGGCGGTCTTCCCTGGTGGTGCCGGTGGATCGATCGTGCATGGCCGATGGCTCCGTGGTGGCTCCGTGGTGGCTCCGTCGTTGTGCCGGAGCGCGTGGCATCCTCGCCGGTGCTGCGGGACAGAAGGGCGGCGCCCGCGCTCAGCCGCCGGCCTCGGTATCCAGCAACGCCTGCAGTTCCACCTTGCGCACCTTGCCGGTGGCGGTCAGCGGGAATTCGGGCAGGATGCGGATCTCGGGCACCTTGTACACCGCCATCTGCTCCCGGCACCACGCGTGCAAGGCATCGGCGGTGGTGCCGTCGGCATGCTCGGGGCGCAGGCGGATAAAGGCCACCGGCACCTGGCCCTTGTCCGGGTCCGGGCGGCCCACCACGGCCGAGCCCAGCACCGCGGGGTGGCGCGACAGCAGCACTTCCAGCTCGGACGGGAACACGCTCATGCCGCGCACCTTCAGCATCTCCTTGCGCCGACCCAGGAAATGCAGGTAGCCGTCCTCGTCATACGCGCCGATATCGCCGGTGCGGAACCAGCCGTCGCGGAACACTTCTGCGTCGACGTCCGGGCGGCCCCAGTAGCCCTTGAACAGCGACGGCGTGCTGACCACGATCTCGCCTTCCTCGCCCACCGGCAGCACCGCGCCGGTGTCGAAGTCGCAGATCTTGATGCGCGTGCCCGGCACCGGCAGGCCGACGAAGACCGGGCGGCCGCGCAGGTCCATGTCGTCGGCCTGCATGCCGGTGGTGAAGGTGTCGCTGGTATGGGTCTCGGTCATGCCCCACGCGCCTTCGGCAATGATGCTGCCGGTCAGCGCATGCCAGCGCTGGCGGATGTCGGGCGTGATCTTGCGGATAAACGAGGCGGCGCGCGTATGCTGCAGCGAGCGCAGGTCGTAGCGGCCGCAATCGGGGTGGTTCATCAGCTCGACCGCGTTGTCGACCACGACGAAGGTGCGGTTGACGCGGTAGCGCTCGATCGCCGCCATCACCGCGACCGGGTCCCAGCGCGCCAGCAGCACCACGGTCGCGCCGCTGAAGATCGGGTAGATCAGCCCCAGGTTCTCGCCCGCGATCCAGAACATCGGCAGGAAGTTCAGCATCACGTCGTCCGAGCCCTCGGCCAGGCGCGCCGGGTCGACGCCGCCGGTCAGCGCATACGAGGCCGCCGCGGTGTACAGCATGTCGCGCTGCGTGTGCATGCATCCCTTGGGCAGGCCGGTGGTGCCGCCGGTGTAGTTGAGCGCGGCCAGCGCGTCGAGGTCGACCGGCGGCAGCGCCACCGGCGCGGTGTCGCGCAGCGCCTGCAGCAGGTCGATGGCGCCATCGACGGCCAGTGCCGGCGCGTCCAGCCCGGCCGGCAGCGGCAGCTCGGGCTGCGCCGGCAGCATGGCGCCGGCGCTGGTGGTGTAGACCGCCTGCAGCCGCGTCTGCGCGCGCACCGACATCAGCAGCGGCGCCAGCTGGTCCTGCACGATGATGGTGGTGGCGCCCGCATCGTTCAGTTCATAGACCAGCTCGTGCTCCTTGAACAGCGGGTTGACCGGCACATAGACCGCTCCCAGCTTCAGGATGGCGTAGAACACCACGTGGAACTGCGGGCAGTTGCCCATCATCACCGCGACGCGGTCGCCCGCGCCGACGCCGCGGCCCTTCAGCAGCGCGGCGCAGCGCTCGGACAGGTCGTCGAGCTCGGCGTACGTGACGGTGGTGCCGTACCAGACCAGCGCCGCATGGTCCGGGCGCTTGCGCGCCCAGGCGCGCAGGTAGTCGCCCAGCGGGACTTCGCCGTGGGGGTAGACCGGTGCATCGGGCAGGCCGGCGGGCCAGATCTTGCGATGCCGGGCTTCCAGGTCCGCGAAGAACGCCTGTTCGTTCATCTGCTGTCTCCTCTTGCTGTCGCTCTGGGGTTGCCTGCCGCCGCGCCTACCAGGCGTCGACGAAAGCGCGGATCGGCCGCTGGGATCGATGCGGGTCGGCGGCGCCGGCGTCGAGGCCGCTGACCAGCCACTGCCGGGTCGCGGCGGGATCGATCACCGCATCGAGCTCCAGCGCCGCCGCGGCGTTGATGGCATGGCCGCGTTCGTACATCTGCGCCACCAGCTGCTGGTACAGCGCATCGCGCTGCGGGCCGGCCGGCAGCGCTTCCAGCTCCTTGCGGAAGCCCAGCCGGACCGCACCCTCCAGCCCCATGCCGCCGAATTCGCCGGTCGGCCACGACACCGTGAAGCTGGGCGCGCGGAAGCCGCCCGCGGCCATCGCCATCGCGCCCAGGCCATAGCCCTTGCGCAGCACCACCGCCAGGAACGGCACGCGCAGCTTGGCGCCGATCACGAACATGCGCGACACATGGCGCACCTGCGCGCGGGCCTCGACCTCGGGGCCCACCATGAAGCCCGGCGTGTCGATCAGCGACACGATCGGCAGCCCGTGCGCATTGCACACCTGCATGAAGCGCGCGGCCTTGTCGGCGGCGTCGGCATCGATGGCGCCGCCAAGGTGGCGCGGGTTGTTGGCGAGGATGCCCACCGGCCGGCCCTCGATGCGCGCCAGCGCGGTGTGGATGCCGGTGCCGAAGCCCGCGCGCAGCTCCAGCACGCTGCCGACATCGGCCAGGCCGTCGATGGCGGCGCGGGTGTCGTAGACGCGCAGGCGGTTTTCCGGCACGACGTGGCGCAACGCCAGCGGGTCGGGCGCCTGCCATGCTTCGATGCGGCCCTGGAACATCGACAGGTAGTGCCTGGTGGCGGCCACGGCGGCGGCTTCGTCGTCGACCAGCAGGTCGGCCACGCCGTTGTGGTACTGCACCGCGGCCGGCCCGATGTCCTCGGGCCGGAACACGCCCAGGCCGCCGCCTTCGATCATGGCGGGACCGGCCATGCCGATATTGGCGTTGCGCGTGGCGATGATCAGGTCGCAGCAGCCCAGCAGCGCGGCGTTGCCGGCGAAGCAGCGCCCGGACGCAATGCCCACCACCGGCACTTCGCCGCTCAGCTCGGCGAACGCGCCGAACGACGGCTGGTACAGGCCGGCCACGGTGGGGAAGTCGACGTCGCCCGGGCGGCCGCCGCCGCCTTCGGCAAAGATCACCGTGGGCAGGCGGTTGCGCAGCGCCACTTCCAGGATGCGGTCGGTCTTGGTGTGGTTGCGCTTGCCCTGGGTGCCGGCCAGCACGGTGGCGTCGTAGGCCAGCACCGCGCAGCGCGCGCGTTCCGGCGCGAACAGGCTGCCGTTGACGGCGCCGGTGCCGGTGATCAGGCCATCGGCGGGGGTGTTGGCGATCAGGTCGGCCTCGCTGCGCCGGCTGGCCTGCGCCGCCACCGCCAGGCCGCCGTATTCGCGGAAGCTGCCGGCATCGCACAGGTCGTCGACGTTCTCGCGCGCGGTGCGCTGGCCGCGCGCATGGCGGCGCGCCACGGCCTCGGGGCGGGCCGCGTCGTACAGGAAGGCATGGCGGTCCAGCACGCGCTGCAGGTCGGGGCGGATCGCCGCGGGGTCGGCGCGTTCGGTGCCGGCGCCGGCATGCGCGCCGGCGTCGGCGGGCTCCAGCACCAGCATGACCTGGCCCTCGGCCACCTGCTCGCCGGAGGCGCTGCGCAGGTCGATCACGCGTCCGGCGCGCTCGGCCACGATGGCGTGTTCCATCTTCATCGCATCGAGCACCGCCACGGTCTGGCCGGCCCTGACCACGTCGTTCTCGCGCGCCAGCTCGATCACGCGGCCGTTCATCGGCGCGCGCACCGCGCACAGGCCTTCGCCGAGCTGTTCGTCGAAGCTGGCGCTGCTGGAAGTCGCCGCCACCGGCGCCGCGGCGGTGCCCGCCAGGGCGTGCCGGGCCGCATGCTGCGCGCCGATCTGCGCGGCACGTTCCAGCAGTGCGGGCAGCGCCGTCTCCATATAGCGGGTATGCACCTGCTGGCTGGCAAAGTCATCGCGCTCGGCCAGCGCGCGCAGCAGGTCCAGGTTGGTGGCGATGCCGGCGATATTGAACTCGGCCAGCGCGCGCTGCAGGCGCCGCACCGCGTCGGCGAAGTTATCGGTCGCCGAGGTCACGATCAGCTTGGCCAGCAGCGTGTCGTAGTGCGCGGACGGTGCATAGCCGGTATAGCCGTGGGTGTCGACGCGCACGTCCGGCCCGGTGGGCGGATCGAAGCGCTCCAGCCGGCCCTGCGCCGGCCGCGCCAGCCCCTTCGCGTCGGTGGCTTCGGCATTGACGCGCACCTGGATCGCATAGCCGCGCACGCGCGGCGGCTGCCGTGGGTCGAGGCCCAGCTCCGGCAGGCGCCGGCCCTGCGCCAGTCCCAGCTGGATCGCCACCAGGTCGACGCCGGTGACCTGCTCGGTGACGGTGTGCTCGACCTGCAGCCGCGGGTTGGCTTCGATAAAGACGAAGGGCAGCGCCGCGCCGTCGCGGCCGGCGCCGTGCTCGGGTTCCTCGACCAGGAACTCGAACGTGCCCAGGCTGCGATAGCGCGCCTCGCGCGCCAGCGTGCAGGCCGCATCGACGATGCGCTGGCGCAGCGCGGCATTTAGCGCCGGGCTGGGCGCGATCTCCACCACCTTCTGGAAGCGGCGCTGCAGCGTGCAGTCGCGCTCGCCCAGCGCGATCACGCTGTCGCCGTCGCCGGCGATCTGCACTTCGATATGGCGCGCGCGCGCCACCAGCCGCTCGGCGTAGATGGCATCGACGCCGAACGCAGAACGTGCCTCGGAGCGGCAGCGCGCATAGGCTTCGGGCAGGGCATCGCGCTCGCGCACCACGCGCATGCCGCGCCCGCCGCCGCCGCCGACGGCCTTGAGCACCACGCCGGCGCCGTCCTGCTCGTCGAAGAAGGCCGTCACCGCATCGAGCGTGGCGCCGCCGGGCGCGGCCGGCATCACCGGCACGCCGCAGCGGGCGGCCAGCGCCAGCGCGCGGCCCTTGTCGCCGAACAGGGCGAGCTGCTCGGGCAGGGGGCCGACAAAGACGATCTGCGCCGCCGCGCAGGCTTCGGCAAAGTCGGCGCGTTCGCTGAGAAAACCGTAGCCGGGGTGGATGGCGTCGCAGCCGGTGGCGCGCGCCGCGTCGATGATGGCGGCGATGTCGAGATAGGCGCCCGCGCCCTCGCCCTGCAGCGCGACGGCTTCGTCGGCAAGCAGGCGGTGCCGGCTGCCGGCGTCGTCGGTGGCGTAGACGGCCACGGTGGCGATGCCAAGGTCGCGCGCGGCGCGCTGCACGCGCAACGCGATCTCGCCACGATTGGCGATCAGGAGCTTCTTCACAAATGTCCCCTTCCATGCGAAGCGGCGGCGCGAGTGCGCAAGCGGGTTGCGCGGCCGGCTTCTTGTTTTTGTGGTTTGTGATTCTGCGAGGTGGAATCTACGCGGCTAGCCAGGGGGTCACAAGCGCGATGCGCCGGAACCATGTGTGCCATGCCGCGTGTGCATAGAGCCGGAGACAGCGGGGGGATTTGGCGCGGTCCTGTTCTGCATTGCAGAATTCAGGCGGCTGTGACGGGCAACGTGTCGTGCCCAAGGGGGTGAGGCGGTGATTCGCCGCGGAGGGGAAACCGCGGCACGGGCGTGCCGCGGCATGGCAGCCTCTCCCGCACTGCGGGAGAGGCTGCAGCAACATAAAACGATCAGCCGATGCGCATGCCCGGCACCGCGCCGCTGTGCGGCTCCAGGATGTACAGGCCGGGCGTGGCCTTCTCATCCGCGGCCGAGGCCGCCAGCACCATGCCTTCGGACACGCCGAACTTCATCTTGCGCGGTGCCAGGTTGGCCACCACCACGGTCAGCTTGCCCACCAGCTGCTCCGGCGTGTACGCCGACTGGATGCCGGAGAACACGTTGCGGGTGCGGCCTTCGCCCAGGTCCAGCGTCAGCTGCAGCAGCTTGTTCGAACCTTCCACCTTCTGGCATTCGACGATCTTCGCCACGCGCAGGTCGACCTTGGCGAAGTCGTCGATGGTGATGGTGTCGGCGACCGGCTCGATCGCCGGGCCGGCGGCGGCCGGTGCCGCGGTTGCCTGCAGCGATTCGCGGTTGGCGGCCAGCAGCGCGTCGACCTGTTTGGCATCGACGCGCGTCATCAGGTGCTGGTAGGGCTGCACCGGGCTCGCGGCCGACAGTTGCTGGTCGATCGCGCGCCAGTCCAGCGGCGCGACGTTGAGGAAGCGCTCGACGCCGGCGGCGACGTTGGGCACCACCGGCTTCAGGTAGATCGTCAGCAGGCGGAACGCCTCCAGCGAGACCGAGCACGCCGCATGCAGCGCCGCGCGCTTGCTGTCGTCCTTGGCCAGTTCCCACGGTTTTTCGGTATCGACGAAGGCGTTGACCGCGTCGGTCAGCTCCATCACCAGGCGCAGCGCCTTGCTGTACTCGCGGCTTTCATACAGGTGCGCCACCTGCGGCGCGGCCTGGCGCAGCTGCTCCAGCAGCGGATGCGCCAGCGCGGCTTCGTCGACCTTGCCTTCGAAGCGCTTGACCAGGAAGCCCGCGGCGCGGCTGGCGATGTTGACGTACTTGCCGATCAGGTCGCTGTTCACGCGCGCGATGAAGTCGTCGAGGTTCAGGTCGAGGTCTTCCATGCTGGCGTTGAGCTTGGCGGCGAAGTAGTAGCGCAGCCACTCCGGGTTCATGCCGGTGTCGATATAGCTCTGCGCGGTGATGAAGGTGCCGCGCGACTTGCTCATCTTGGCGCCGTCGACGGTCAGGAAGCCGTGGGCGAACACGTTGGTCGGGGTGCGGTAGCCCGAGAAGCGCAGCATCGCCGGCCAGAACAGCGTGTGGAAGTACAGGATGTCCTTGCCGATGAAGTGGTACTGCTCGGCGGTCGAGTGCGGGCCGACCCAGGCGTCGAAGTCGATGCCGCGCTGCTGCGCCAGGTTCTTGAAGCTGGCGTAGTAGCCGATCGGGGCGTCCAGCCACACGTAGAAGTACTTGCCCGGCGCGCCCGGGATCTCGAAGCCGAAGTAGGGCGCATCGCGCGAGATGTCCCAGTCGGACAGGGTCGAGGCCTCGCCCTCGGCGCCCAGCCATTCCTGCATCTTGTTGGCGGCTTCGGGCTGCGCCAGGTCGGCCACCCACTCGCGCAGGAAGCTCTCGCAGCGCGGGTCGGACAGCTTGAAGAAGTAATGGGCCGACGACTTGCGCACCGGCGTGGCGCCGGACACCACCGAGTAGGGGTTCTTCAGGTCGGTCGGCACGTAGGTGGTGCCGCAGACCTCGCAGGAATCGCCGTACTGATCCTTGGCGCCGCACTTGGGGCACTCGCCCTTGATGAAGCGGTCGGGCAGGAACATGCTCTTGACCGGGTCGTAGAACTGCTCGACCTCGCGCTCGGCGATCAGGTCTTCGGCCTTCAGCGCCAGGTAGATCTTCTCGCACAGCTCGCGGTTTTCCTCGGCGTCGGTGCTGTAGTAGTTGTCGAACGACACCAGGAAGCTGTCGAAATCGCGCTTGTGCTCGGTCCAGACGCGGTCGATCAGCTGCTTCGGGGTGATCCCTTCTTTCTCGGCACGCAGCATGACCGGGGTGCCGTGGGTATCGTCGGCACCGACGTAATAAACCTCGTTGCCCATCATGCGCTGGAACCGCACCCAGATATCGGTCTGGATGTACTCCACCAGGTGGCCGATATGGATCTGGCCGTTGGCGTAGGGCAGGGCGGATGTGACGAGGATGCGACGTGCGGTCATAAACAGGAGCCGGTCAGGAGCGGGGAAATCAGGGGGGACGGCGCCAGCCAGCAGGGGCGGGCGCGTGCCGGGAAGGGGCTATTTTAGCAACTGGCCGGACGCCGCGCGCCGGTTCCGCATCGCGGAAGGGACGGGGCTCCGGTTGCGTGCGGGCAAAAAAAAGCGCCGGTCAGAGCCGGCGCAGCTTTCCACAACGGAAAAGGAGGAGAAATCAGGTACCGCCCGGGAGGTCAGCCACCCATCGCGAGCCAGCAACGGTGGCAAGCGGCACCTGTTTCTATGACAGGGTCACCCTTGAATTGGTTTCAAAAAAATTTCGACGCGGCGATTTTGTGCCCGTCCGGCCTCGGTCCCGTTGTCCGCGACCGGCTGGCTTTGGCCGCGGCCTTCGGCTGTCAGGCGGTTGCGTGCGACGCCCCGGTCACCCAGATATCCGGCCACGCTCTGGGCGCGGCGCTGCGACAGCTGCATGTTGTAGTTGGGGTTGCCGGTGCTGTCGGTATGGCCCACCACGTTGGCGCTGACGTCCTGGTGCTGGCCCAGGGTCTGCGCGACCTGGTCGAGCACCGAGCGGAACGACGGCTTGATGGTGGCGCTGTCGGTGTCGAAGGTGACCTGGCTGGGGATGTTGACCTTCAGCGAACCGTCCGGCTGCTCGGTGATCTGGGTGCCCGTGCCCGCGGTGTCCTTGTTCAGCTTGCCGCGGATCGCGTTCCAGTTGTAGCCGGTGGCGCCGCCGATGGCACCGCCGACGGCCGCGCCCACCAGCGTGCCGGTGGTGTTGCCGCCGATCAGGTTGCCAAGCCCCGCGCCGACCGCGGCGCCGACGCCGGTACCGACCGCCGTATGGGTTTGCTGTTCGGTGGCGCAGCCGGCGGCCAGCAGCGTGGCGGCGGCGAGCGAAACGAGCGAAACGGTAGCGAGCTTGATCTTCATGCTTTCTCCTTCTGATGTTCCCGTAAATGTTCTTGGTACCGCATCGCGATGGTAACGCCAAGGCGCAAGCGGCAGGTAACCCATGGTGCGCGTCGGCCAGGCCGGGCGGCACCGCTTGCGGTGTCGAACATGCCGGGCCGTCCAACCGCACTACAATATGGATATGGCGGCGCGCGCACAAGTGCAAGCTTGTGAGATTTGTAATTGTCTGTAATCCCCCACCCCACAGAGGGGATTGCGCGCGGATTACCGTCGTTCATGGCCGGTGCTGCATACTTTGATACATTAGGCGCAGGCCATCATGCGCCCGTTCCCCACCTATCCAAGCGGAGTTTGTCTTGAGCCTCAGCACTGAGCAGGTTACCGAAGCCCTGCGCACCGTCATCGACCCCAATACGGGCAAGGACCTGGTGTCCACCCGCTCGGCCAGGAACATCCGCGTCGATGGCGGCGAGGTATCGCTGGAAGTGGAACTCGGCTATCCCGCGAAGAGCCAGATCGATCCGATCCGCAAGCTGGTGGTGGCCGCGGTGCGGCAGGTGCCGGGCGTGACCAATGTCAGCGTGGCCGTGACCATGAAGATCGTCGCCCACGCGGTGCAGCGCGGCGTGAAGCTGCTGCCGGGCGTGAAGAACGTGATCGCGGTGGCGTCGGGCAAGGGCGGGGTCGGCAAGTCGACCACGGCGGTGAACCTGGCGCTGGCGCTGGCTGCCGAGGGCGCGCGCGTGGGCATGCTCGACGCGGATATCTACGGCCCCAGCCTGCCGATGATGCTGGGCATCGACGGCCGCCCGGAATCGGCCGACGGCCAGACCATGGAGCCGCTGGAGGGCCACGGCCTGCAGGCCAACTCGATCGGCTTCCTGATCGAGCAGGACAACCCGATGGTATGGCGCGGCCCGATGGTGACCTCGGCGCTGGAGCAGCTGCTGCGCCAGACCAACTGGCGCGACCTGGACTACCTGATCGTCGACATGCCGCCGGGCACCGGCGACGTGCAGCTGACGCTGTCGCAGAAGGTGCCGGTGACCGGCGCGGTGATCGTCACCACGCCGCAGGACATTGCGCTGCTGGATGCCAAGAAGGCCCTGAAGATGTTCGAGAAGGTGGGCATCCCCATCCTGGGCATCGTCGAGAACATGGCGGTCTATTGCTGCCCGAACTGCGGCCATGTCGAGCATATCTTCGGCCACGGCGGCGGCGAGAAGATGTGCGCCGACTACGGCGTCGACCTGCTCGGCAGCCTGCCGCTGAACCTGAGCATCCGCGAGCAGGCCGATTCCGGCCGCCCGACCGTGGTGGCCGAGCCCGACAGCCCGGTCGCCGAGATGTACCGCGCCATCGCGCGCAAGGTGGCGATCAAGGTCGCCGACAAGGCGCGCGACATGACCAGCAAGTTCCCCAGCATCGTTGTGCAGAACACCTGAGCACGCCCGCCGCCATGGACAGCCAGCCCGCCGCCAACCTGCCGCCGCCCGGCGCGCGCCCCGCCGTCACCATGGCCGTGGTGATGCGCAAGGTGGCGCTGGCCAACCGCTGGCAGCCCTGGAAGTGGCAGCTGGACGCGGTGCTGCCCGACCTGGGCGAGTTCGGCACGCACCCGGTATGCCTGGAGCGCGACGCCCAGGGCGCGCGCTGGCTGTACCCGGGCTATGAAGTGGAGCTGTTCCGCGACCAGGGCGAAGGCTACTACCTGAACCTGACCTCGGCCACGCCGTGCTGGTTCGTGCTGTGGCGCATGCCCGAGGACGAAGGCGCGGGCGAGGGCGACGCCGAAGCGGCGCATCCGGTGCCGGTCACGGTGACGCTGTCGTACAACGAGGCCGGCCGCTGGCTCGATGCCGGCGAGACCGTCGAGAACGTGCCGCTGGCGCCGGAGCAGCGCGACTGGCTGCAGGCCTACGTCAACGAACATTACCGGCCCGAGCCCAAGCAGCGGCGCCGGCCCGAATCCTTCAAGGCGCCGGACGAGCGCGCCCGCTATTGATTTCTGACGCTACCGAGAGGCGGCCCTGCCCATGAGCGAATCGTCCTTCCTGTCGCGCTGGTCGCGCCGCAAGGCCGCGGTGCGCGAGGGCGTGGCCGTGCCGGCGGAACCGCCGCAGCCGGCCGAGGTCGAGGGCGAGCCCGGGGCCGTCCCGGCGACCGCGGAAGCTGCTCCCGAGGCGCCGCAGACTCCGCCGCCAACGCTGGCCGACGTCGCGGCATTGCGGCCCGGTGACGAGATCGCGCGCTTCGTCGCGCGCGGCGTCGACGAATCGGTCAAGCGCGCCGCGCTGAAGACCTTGTTTGCCGATCCGCACTTCAATGTGATGGACGGGCTCGATATCTATATCGACGACTACAGCAAGCCGGACCCGATCCCGCCCGAGATCCTGCGCCAGTTGCGCCAGGCCGAGACCCTGGGCCTGTTCGAGCCGACCGACGAGGAGCGCGCCGCGGCCGAGGCCGCGGCCCGGCTGTCCGCGCCGGAACAGGTACCGCCGGCAGCGCATGAGGTGTCCGAACCAGAGGGCGAGCAAGCCGCCGTGCCGCTGGCGCAGGCCGATGCGCCCGCGGGCGCCGAAACGCCGCCACCGGATAGCAGTCAAAGCGAACAACAGGGCCAGCCAGACCCGGACAAACGCGCGTAGCCCCGCGGGGCAGCGCAGCCTACAATAGGCATCCCCACAATCCGCCGGCCCGCAGACCCCCGCCAAGAAGGGACGTCCGGACCGGTCAGCCGCATTCGCCATGCCGACGCTGATCTGCAATTGCAACGACACCATGCCGCTGGACGGGGCGGCGTTGTCTGGAGCAACCCGGGACGCCAGCGAGGGGCCGCTCAAGGTCCACCGGCTGCTGTGCCGGCGCGAAATCGGTGACTTCACCGCCGCGCTGGACGGTACCGAGGACGTGATCGTCGCCTGCACGCAGGAGCGCCAGCTGTTTACCGAGGTGGCCGCGCATGCCGCGCAGGGCGGCGAGGGCCGCCCGGTGGTGACCGCGCCGGTGCGCTTCGTCAATATCCGCGAGACCGGCGGCTGGTCGCAGGGTGCGCGGCGCGACCCGAAGACCGCCAACGCCAAGATCGCCGCGCTGCTCGCGGTGGCCGCGCTGCCCGAGCCCGAACCGGTGCCGGTGGTGGACTACCGCAGCGGCGGCGCCGTGCTGGTGCTGGGGCCAGCCGCCCGCGCGCTGCCGTGGGCAGAGCGGCTGGCCGCGATGCAGCTCGAAGTCACGGTGCTGCTGAGCGGCGCCGACCCGCGCGACGGCAGCGCCGCGCAGCCGGCGGCGCGCGCCTATCCGGTCCACAGCGGCCGGCTGGCAGCGCTGACGGGCTGGCTGGGCGCCTTCGACGCCAGCTGGGAGACCGGCGCCGGCCGCAGCAACCCGATCGACCTGGACCTGTGCACGCGCTGCAATGCCTGCATCGACGCCTGTCCCGAGGACGCGATCGACTTCAGCTACCAGATCGACCTGTCGCGCTGCCGCGCGCACCGCGATTGCGTGCGCGCCTGCGGCGCCGCCGCGGCGATCGACTTCGACCGCCCGCAGGCCACCGCGCAGGGCCGCTTCGACCTGGTCTTCGACCTGTGCGACACGCCCGCCTTCACCATGCACCAGCCGCCGCAGGGCTACCTGCACGCCGGCGCCGACCCCGCGCGCCAGCAGGCCCAGGCGCTGTTGCTGGCCGGACTGGTGGGCGAGTTCGAGAAGCCCAGGTTCTTCCGCTACAAGGACAGCCTGTGCGCGCACGGGCGCAACCAGACCACCGGCTGCACCGCTTGCATCGATATCTGCTCGACCGAGGCCATCGTCTCGCGCTGGCATGACGGCAAGGGACGCATCGAAGTCACGCCCAACCTGTGCATGGGCTGCGGTGCCTGCACCACGGTCTGCCCCAGCGGCGCCATCAGCTACGGCTACCCCGGCCCGGAGACGACCGGCGCGCGCCTGCGCACGCTGCTGTCCGCCTACCGGCAGGCCGGCGCGCGCGATGCTGTGGTGCTGCTGCACGGCGAGGAATACGGCACGCCCGCGCTGCTGGCGCTGGGCCGCGCCGCCCGCGGCGGCAAGGCGCGCGGCGTGCCCGCGCCGGTCATGCCGCTGGCGCTGTTCCATCCGGCCTCGGTCGGGCTGGAGCTGTGGCTGGCTGCGCTGTGCTGGGGCGCCAGCCGTGTCGCCGTGCTGCTGACCGGCGACGAGGCGCCGCAATACCGCACCGCGCTGGCGGAGCAGATGGCGGTCGGGCGTGCGCTGCTGTCGGGCCTGGGTTATGACGCTGACGCGCTGTCGCTGGTCGAGGCCGCCGACACGCTCGCGCTCGATGCCGGCCTGGCGGCGCTGCGCCCGGCGCGCAACGCGTTGCCGCCCGCATCCTTCGGCCCGGTCGCGGCCAAGCGCGAGCTGCTCGACTTTGCGCTCGACCACCTGGTGCGTCATGCGCCGGTGCCGGCGCAGAGCGTGCCGCTGCCGGCCGGCGCGCCCATCGGCGCCATCACCGTCGATACCGGCAAGTGCACACTGTGCCTGGCCTGCGTGGGCGCGTGCCCGTCGCAGGCGCTGCGCGACAACCCCGAGCGCCCCGTGCTCAGCTTTATCGAGCGCAACTGCGTGCAGTGCGGGCTGTGCCAGAAGACCTGCCCGGAAGACGCCGTAACGCTGGTGCCGCGCCTGCTGGCCGGCGACGCGGCACGGCGCCCGGTCACGCTCAACGAGGCCCAGCCGTTCCATTGCGTGCGCTGTGCCAAGCCGTTCGGCACCGCGCAGATGGTCGAATCGATGCTGGTGCGCCTGGCCGGCCATCCGGCCTTTGCCGGCGCCGCCGCGGAACGCCTCAGGATGTGCCCCGACTGCCGCGTGGTGGACATGATGGAACGCGATCCCGGCGCCGTCACCGGCGCCACCCTGCGCTGAAACCCGGCGCGAAGGCAAAAAATCATCACGACATGACAGATTTCCAGCCGATCCAGCTCACCGCCGCGCCGCCCGCCGACCCCGCGGACAGCGAGGACACTGCGCGCGCCGACCTGTACGGCGTGCTGGCAACGCTGTTCTACCGCGCGCCGGATGCCGCCTTGCTGCACCACATCGCCGCCAACCGCGCCGTGGGCGACGACGCGCATACCGTGCTGGGCAAGGCGTGGAACGCTTTGTGCGACGCAGCATCCGAAACCACCGCGGCCGAGGCCGAGGAGGAGTACCGGCAGCTGTTCGTCGGCGTGGGCCGCCAGGACGTGTTCCTCTACGGCTCTTTCTATATGACGGGCTTCCTCAACGAGCGCCCGCTGGTGGCGCTGCGCGAAGACCTGGCCCGCTATGGCCTGGAGCGCCATGAAGGCGTCAGCGAGACCGAAGACCACATCGCCACGCTGTGCGAGGTGATGCGCTTCCTGGTGGCGGGCGACGACCTGTCGATATCCAACCTGGGCGAGCAGCAGCGCTTCTTTGCGCACCACCTGCAGCCGTGGATCGAGCCCTTGTGCGAGGCAGTGGCGGCGCATCCGCAGGCGCGCTTCTATCGCAGCGTGGCCGGGCTGCTGGGCGCCTTCGCCGGCGTCGAGGCGGTGGCGCTGGAGATGACGTAAGCGGGCGAGTGGGCCGGTACGGGACCGATGCGGCGCAAGGCGCGGGTCACGGGCGGGCTGCCTAGCCCAAATAGGATCGGAAGGTAAGGAAAAACCCGCGCTTGTCATGGTCTTTCCCTGCAGTTGATTCTAGAATATGCATAACAACGCATAACGGCACAACCATCGGGCTTTGACAACCGAGGAGCCCCCACATGAGAGAGAAGCCAACCAGGGTCGCGCGCCGCACGTTTCTCGCGGGCGCCGGAGTCGTGGCCGCCGCGACGGGTGCGGCAGCGCTGAGCGCGCGCGCACCGGTCATGCCAGGCCAGGCTGCAGCCCAGCCGGAACCCGCCGACCCCCCGTCGGACAGCAAGGGTTACCGGATCTCCGAGCATATCCGCAAGTATTACCGGACCACGCTGGTGTAATCGCCACGGCGGCGTGGTCTGGCGCGCCGCCTGCTACCGGACGCTACCCAGGCGTCCGTTTCTGAGGTGAGACATGATCTTGACCCGCAAACGCGCGGCGCAGGGCGCATCCGCCCGCCTCGCTGACGGCCTCGCCAACCGGCCCGAATCCGCTTCCGGCCGGCTCTCGCAACGACTCGCGGCCAGCCTGGCGGGCGCCATGCCCACCATGGACCGCCGCGGCTTCCTCAAGCGCTCCGGCATCGGTGTCGGCGCCGGCCTGGCGGCCGGGCAGCTGACGCTGCTGCGCAAGGCCGACGCCGCCGACGACAAGAAGGGCGCCGCCGCCGACGGCAAGAACGGCATCGTGGTCCGGCGCACCGTGTGCGGCCATTGCTCGGTCGGCTGCGCGGTCGACGCGGTGGTGCAGAACGGCGTGTGGATCCGTCAGGAGCCGGTGTTCGATTCGCCGCTGAACATGGGCGCGCACTGCGCCAAGGGCGCCGCGCTGCGCGAGCACGGCCACGGCGAGTACCGGCTCAAGTACCCGATGAAGCTGGTCAACGGCAAGTACCAGCGCATCGGCTGGGACCAGGCGCTGGACGAGATCACCGCGAAGATGAAAGAGATCCGCCAGCAGACCGGCCCGGACTCGATGTTCTTCGTCGGCTCATCCAAGCACAGCAACGAGCAGTCCTACCTGATGCGCAAGTGGGTGTCGTTCTTCGGCACCAACAACACCGACCACCAGGCGCGCATCTGCCACTCCACCACGGTGGCGGGCGTGGCCAACACCTGGGGCTACGGTGCGATGACCAACTCGTACAACGATATGCAGAACTCGAAGGCAGCTCTCTATATCGGCTCCAACGCGGCCGAGGCGCACCCGGTGTCGATGCTGCACCTGCTGCATGCCAAGGAGAACGGCTGCAAGGTGATCGTGGTCGATCCGCGTTTCACGCGCACCGCGGCCAAGGCGCACCACTATGTGCGGATCCGCTCGGGCACCGATATCGCCTTCCTGTTCGGCGTGCTGTACCACATCTTCAAGAACGGCTGGGAAGACCAGAAGTTCCTGAACGACCGCGTCTACGGCATGGACAAGGTCAAGGAAGAAGTGCTGGCCAAGTGGACGCCCGACAAGGTCGAGGAAGTGACCGGCGTGCCCGAGGCGCAGGTCTACCTGGTCGCCGAGACCATGGCCAAGAACCGCCCGAGCACGCTGGTGTGGTGCATGGGCCAGACCCAGCACACCATCGGCAACGCCATCGTGCGCGCGTCGTGCATCGTGCAGCTGGCGCTGGGCAATATCGGCGTGGCGGGCGGCGGCGCCAACATCTTCCGCGGCCACGACAACGTGCAGGGCGCCACCGACGTCGGCCCCAACCCCGACTCGCTGCCGGGCTACTACGGCTTGGCCACCGGCGCGTGGAAGCACTACGCGGCGGTGTGGGGCGTGGACTACGAATGGATCAAGAAGCAGTTCGTCTCGCAGGCGATGATGGAAAAGTCCGGCACCACGGTGTCGCGCTGGATCGATATCGTCACCGAGAAGAACGAGCTGATCGACCAGGACAACAACGTGCGCGGCGTGTTCTTCTGGGGCCATGCCCCGAACTCGCAGACGCGCGGCCTGGAAATGAAGAAGGCGCTCGACAAGCTCGACCTGCTGGTGGTGGTCGACCCGTACCCGTCGGCGACCGCGGCCATGGCCAACATGCCGCCGGCCGAGGGCGACAAGGTCAACCCCAACCGCGCGGTGTACCTGCTGCCGGCCTGCACGCAATTCGAGACCTCGGGCTCGTGCACGGCGTCGAACCGTTCGCTGCAATGGCGCGAGAAGGTGATCGAACCGCTGTTCGAATCGATGCCCGACCACACGCTGATGCAGGCGTTTGCCGACAAGCTCGGCTTCGGCAAGGAGCTGTCGAAGAACTACAAGATGATCGAGGTCAAGCGCGCCGGCCGGACCTGGATGGAGCCGGAGCCGGAATCGATCCTGCGCGAGATCAACGCCAGCAACTGGACCATCGGCTACACCGGCCAGTCGCCTGAACGTCTTAAGTCGCATATGCGCAATATGCAGATGTTCGACGTCAAGACGCTGCGCTGCAAGGCAGGCAAGGACCCGGTCACCGGCTACGACCTGACCGGCGACTACTTCGGGCTGCCATGGCCGTGCTACGGCACGCCGGAACTGAAGCACCCGGGCTCGCCCAACCTGTACGACACCACCAAGCACGTGATGGACGGCGGCGGCAACTTCCGCGCCAACTTCGGCGTGGAGCGCGACGGCGTCAACCTGCTGGCCGAAGACGGTTCGTATTCGCTGGGCGCGGAAATCACCACCGGTTACCCCGAGTTCGACCACGTGCTGCTGAAGAAGCTGGGCTGGTGGGACGACCTGACCGATGCCGAGAAGGCCAAGGCCGAGGGCAAGAACTGGAAGACCGACCTGTCCGGCGGCATCCAGCGCGTGGTGATGAAGAACCATGGCTGCCACCCGTTCGGCAACGCCAAGGCGCGCGCGGTGGTGTGGAACTTCCCGGACCCGATTCCGCAGCACCGCGAGCCGCTGTATTCCACGCGCCCCGACATGGTCGTCAAGTACCCGACCCACGACGACAAGATGGCGTTCTGGCGGCTGCCGACGCTGTACAAGTCGGTGCAGCAGCGCAACCTCGAGAACAAGGTGGCCGAGAAGTTCCCGATCATCCTGACCTCCGGGCGGCTGGTCGAATACGAGGGCGGGGGCGAGGAAACCCGTTCCAATCCGTGGCTGGCGGAACTGCAGCAGGAGAACTTCGTCGAGATCAACCCGCGCGCGGCGTCCGACCGCGGCATCCGCAACGGCGACTTCTGCTGGGTCAAGACCCCTACCGGCGCCCGGCTGAAGGTGCGCGCGCTGGTCACCGAGCGGGTCGGGCCGGATACCGCCTTTGTCCCGTTCCACTTCTCTGGCTGGTGGCAGGGCAAGGACCTGAAGGACTACTACCCCGAGGGCGCGATGCCGGTGGTGCGTGGCGAAGCGGTCAATACCGCCACCACGTATGGCTATGACTCGGTGACGATGATGCAGGAAACCAAGACCACCATTTGCCAGATCGAGCGGTTTGCCTAAGCGCAGAGGGACACCATGGCACGCATGAAATTTATCTGTGACGCCGAGCGCTGCATCGAGTGCAACAGCTGCGTCACCGCCTGCAAGAACGAGCACGAGGTGCCCTGGGGGGTGAACCGGCGCCGCGTGGTCACGGTCAACGACGGCATGGTCGGCGCCGAGAAATCGATCTCGGTGGCCTGCATGCACTGCTCGGACGCGCCCTGCATGGCGGTCTGCCCGGTCGACTGCTTCTACCGCACCGAGGACGGCGTGGTGCTGCACGACAAGGACGTCTGCATCGGCTGCGGCTACTGCTCCTATGCCTGCCCGTTCGGCGCGCCGCAGTTTCCGTCGACCGGCACCTTCGGCGTGCGCGGCAAGATGGACAAGTGCACCTTCTGCGCCGGCGGGCCGGAAAAGAACGGCTCGGAAGCCGAGTTCGAGAAGTACGGCCGCAACCGGCTCGCCGAAGGCAAGCTGCCGCTGTGCGCCGAGATGTGCTCGACCAAGGCGCTGCTGGGCGGCGACGGCGACGTGATTGCCGACATCCTGCGCAACCGCGTGATCAAGCGCGGCACCGGCGGCGACGTGTTCGGCTGGGGCACGGCCTATGGCAACGCCCAGCAGGCCGGCGCGAAGCCCGCGCCAGCGCCGCAGCCGGCCGCGCCGACGCCGGCCCCGCCGGCAGCCACAGCACCTGCGGGAGGGAAAGCGTCATGAATCGCATCCGCGTCGTTGCACTGATGTCGCTGTGCGGCGTGCTGCTGGCGGCGTGCGGCGAAAAGCCGCAGACCATCGGCCCGTCGCACCGCAAGGCCGACGCCCAGGCCTTCCAGGGGGCGCCGGACGATCCGTTCGTGGCCAAGGGCTGGACCGCGGGCGACCGCACCAGCTGGGACAACCAGATCCGCCAGCGCAACCAGTTGCAGAACGAGTACACCCGGGTGCAATGAGCGCGCCGCCGTGGGGACTTCCCGGTATCCGGGAACTGAAGGAGGGGCTATGACGCCGTCGCACAATCGATGCCGCGCCGCAGGCTGGCGTGGCTGGCTCGCCGCTGGAGCGCTGGCGCTGATGGCCGTGGCCGGCCATGCCGCCGCGCAGGCGCCGGCCCCGGCGCCAGGACCGTCGACGGGACCGGCGACCGCCTCGGCCAGCGCCGACGCCAACAACCCGGCCACGCATCCGGCGCAGCCGCTGGCCGGCATTGCGTCCGAGAACATCTTCAACATCCCGCCGCGCGATATCGCCGCCGAGGCCAGGTCGCAGCAGCAGCGCAGCGTGACGCAGCCGGGCAACAATGCGCCGATGTGGCGCGAGGTCAATTCCGACCAGCGCCACTACAGCAGCCTGCCCGACAAGGAAGCCGGCGTGCTGATCCAGCGCACCGGCCAGTCGTGGCGGCTGTTCCGCAACGGCGTCATCACGGTCTGGGGCGGCTGGCTGCTGCTGATCGTGCCGGTGGCGATCCTCGGCTTCTTCCTGTGGCGCGGCACCATCCCGCTGCGCACGCCCAAGACCGGCCGCATGATCGAGCGCTTTACGCCGCTCGAGCGCATCGTGCACTGGACCATGGCGATTTCCTTCGTGGTGCTGGCGGTGTCGGGCATCGTGATGCTGCTGGGCAAGCATTTCCTGCTGCCGCTGATGGGCCATATGCTGTTCGGCTGGCTCAGCTACATCCTGAAGAACCTGCACAACGTGGTCGGGCCGATCTTCACGCTGTCGGTGATCGTCGCCTTCGTGGTGTTCCTGCGCGACAACCTGCCCAGCCGCGACGACGTGCGCTGGGTCACCAGCCTGGGCGGGCTGGCCTCCGGCAAGCACGTGCCGAGCGGGCGCTTCAACGCCGGCGAGAAGATGTGGTTCTGGGTGGGCGTGTTCGTGTTCGGGCTGGTGCTGTCGGCATCGGGCTGGGTGCTCGACATGATCGTGCCCGGCATGGACTACTACCGCGCCACCATGCAGATCGCCAACGTGATCCACGGGATCTCGGCGGTGCTGATGATTGCGATGGCGTGCGGCCATATCTATATGGGCACCATCGGCATGGAAGGCGCGTATCGCGCCATGCGCGATGGCTGGGTCGACGAGGCCTGGGCCAGGGAGCACCACGAGCTCTGGTACGACGACATCAAGTCCGGCAAGATCCCGGCCCAGCGTTCGGCCAGCCCCGATGCCGCCGCGACTCGGCCGGCGCGCCATAGTCCCGGTGAAGCCTGAAGCGGGCCCCACGACAAATAAGAAGGTCTGACGATGACACGCATCCTGACGCTGATCGCCGTAGCCGCCGCTGCTGCCGGCGCGGCCTTCGCCCCGGGCGCGCTGGCCAAGCTGCCCGCGCCGACCGAAGCCCAGCAGGCCAGGGCCGCCGAAACGAAGGCGCGCGCCGCCTGGTCCGACAAGGTCGCGGCCTACCAGCTGTGCCGCGCCCAGGACAAGGTTGCCACGCGTTACCTTGCCGACCGCAAGGCCCACGGGCAAGCGGCGCGCGAGCCGGTGCAGACCGCCGCCTGCGCCGATCCGGGACCGTTCGCGGCCACTGCCGCGGCCCCGGCCATCGCCGGCACCGCCGGTGCGCCGGCAGCGGGCGCGGTACAATCGTCCGCAAAGGCGCCGTAACTCCTGCCCCCTGCATGCCGCTCGGGGCTTCACCCGCAGCCCCGAGTCCCTCGACATGACCTTGCGTCCCGAGCTTACCCAGGCAGCCGTTCCCCTGATCGAAGAGGTTGAAGTCGTCGACGAGCAAGGCCGCGTGCGCGCGGCCTACCTGCCGGGCGAGCGGCCGCTGACGGTCTATCTCGACAAGCGCGAACTGGTCACGCTGATGACGCTGGGCGGCGCGCCCGAGCACCTGGTGCTGGGCTACCTGCGCAACCAGCGCCTGGTCGAATCGATCGAGGACATCGCCGCGGTGCAGGTCGACTGGGAAACCGAATCGGCCGCCGTGACCACCCGCACCGGCGTCGACCGCATCGAAGAGCGCACCGCGCGCCGCGTGGTCACCACGGGCTGCGGCCAGGGCACGGTGTTCGGCTCGCTGCTGGACGAGGTCGACAGCATCCGGCTGCCGGCCGGCGCCACGCTCGATCAGGACACCCTGTACGGCATCATCGACACCATCCGGCTGCAGCAGTCGGTGTACAAGCAGGCCGGGTCGGTGCATGGCTGCGCGCTGTTCCAGGGCACCGAGCTGCTGATGTTCGTCGAGGACGTCGGCCGCCACAATGCCGTCGATGCCATTGCCGGGCGCATGTGGCTGGAAGGGATGGGCGGCGGCGACAAGATTTTCTACACCACCGGGCGCCTGACTTCCGAAATGGTGATCAAGGGCGCGCAGATGGGCATCCCGTTCCTGCTGTCGCGCTCGGGCGTGACGCAGATGGGCTACCAGATGGCGCGGCGCGTCAACCTGACGCTGTTTGCGCGCTGCACCGGCAAGCATTTCCTGCTCTATACCGGGCGCGAGCGCTTCCGCCACCGACTGCCCGAAGATGTAGTGGCGTAGCGGCCACTTGAGTGGCCGTTCCGCGCTTGAGGGGCGCGCGTCGATTGGTTGTACAATGCGGCGCACTCCGAGCCGTCTATCCTCCCAACCTTATGAGCATCAAATCTGACAAATGGATCCGCCGCATGGCGGAGCAGCACGGCATGATCGAGCCGTTCGAGCCAGGCCAGGTCCGGGAGGCCGACGGCCGCAAGATCGTGTCGTACGGCACCTCGAGCTACGGCTACGACATCCGCTGCGCCGACGAATTCAAGATCTTCACCAATATCAACAGCACCATCGTCGACCCGAAGAACTTCGACGAGAAGTCATTCGTCGACTTCAAGGGCGAGGTCTGCATCATCCCGCCCAATTCGTTCGCGCTGGCGCGCACGATGGAATACTTCCGCATCCCGCGCAGCGTGCTGACCATCTGCCTGGGCAAGAGCACCTACGCCCGCTGCGGCATCATCGTCAACGTGACGCCATTCGAGCCGGAATGGGAAGGCTATGTGACGCTGGAGTTTTCGAACACCACGCCGCTGCCGGCCAAGATCTACGCCGGCGAGGGCTGCGCCCAGGTATTGTTTTTCGAAAGCGACGAGATCTGCGAGACCTCGTACGCCGACCGGGGCGGCAAGTACCAGGGCCAGCACGGTGTCACACTGCCGAAGACCTGAGCGCATTACAATCCGGCGTTTGCCGGCACGGCGAGCCTGCCAGGGCCGCCAAACCTGACGTGAGAGCCACATGCCGCCGTCGCAGGGAACCCCTGCGGGCCATGTGGCTCAAGTCCTTTATGTCCTGCTTTCCATCAAGGATGCCCGATGAAATTCCGCTTCCCCGTCATCATCATTGACGAAGACTTCCGCTCCGAGAACATCTCCGGCTCCGGCATCCGCGCGCTGGCCGAGGCGATCGAGAAAGAGGGCATGGAAGTCATGGGGCTGACCAGCTATGGCGACCTGACCTCGTTCGCCCAGCAGTCCAGCCGGGCATCGACCTTTATCGTGTCGATCGACGACGACGAGTTCGCCAGCGACAGCGAGGAGCTCGAGGCCGCCGCGATCGAGAAGCTGCGCGCCTTCGTCACCGAGGTGCGCCGCCGCAACTCCGACCTGCCGATCTTCCTGTACGGCGAGACCCGCACCTCGCGCCATATCCCCAACGATATCCTGCGCGAGCTGCACGGCTTCATCCATATGTTCGAGGACACGCCCGAGTTCGTGGCGCGCCACATCATCCGCGAAGCCAAGGTCTACCTGGACACGCTGGCGCCGCCGTTCTTCAAGGCGCTGATCGACTACGCGCAGGACAGCTCGTATTCGTGGCACTGCCCGGGGCACTCGGGCGGGGTGGCGTTCCTGAAGAGCCCGGTCGGCCAGGTGTTCCACCAGTTCTTCGGCGAGAACATGCTGCGCGCCGACGTCTGCAATGCCGTCGACGAACTGGGCCAGCTGCTGGACCATACCGGGCCGGTGGCCGCGTCGGAGCGCAATGCCGCGCGCATCTTCAACTCCGACCACATGTATTTCGTCACCAACGGCACCTCCACCTCGAACAAGATGGTGTGGCATGCCAACGTGGCGCCGGGCGATATCGTGGTGGTGGACCGCAACTGCCACAAGTCGATCCTGCACGCGATCATGATGACGGGCGCGATCCCGGTGTTCCTGATGCCGACGCGCAACCACTACGGCATCATCGGCCCGATCCCGAAGAGCGAGTTCGATCCGCAGACGATCAAGAGGAAGATCGCCAACCACCCGTTCGCCAGCAAGGCCAAGAACCAGAAGCCGCGCATCCTGACCATCACCCAGGGCACCTACGACGGCGTGCTGTACAACGCCGAGCAGATCAAGGAAATGCTGGCGGCCGAGATCGACACGCTGCACTTCGACGAAGCCTGGCTGCCGCACGCGGCGTTCCACGACTTCTATCGCAACATGCACGCGATCGGCAAGGACCGCCCGCGCAGCAAGGACGCGCTGGTGTTCGCCACGCAGTCGACGCACAAGCTGCTGGCCGGGCTATCGCAGGCGTCGCAGATCCTGGTGCAGGATTCCGAGACGCGCAAGCTGGACCGCTACCGCTTCAATGAAGCGTACCTGATGCACACCTCGACCAGCCCGCAGTACTCGATCATCGCCTCGTGCGACGTGGCCGCGGCGATGATGGAAGCGCCGGGCGGGACCGCGCTGGTGGAAGAGAGCATCCAGGAAGCGCTGGACTTCCGCCGCGCCATGCGCAAGGTCGAGGGCGACTACGAGGCCGGCAACAACGGCGACTGGTGGTTCAAGGTGTGGGGCCCGGACGCGCTGATCGAAGACGGCATCGGCGACCGCGAAGAATGGATGCTGAAGGCCAACGAGCGCTGGCACGGCTTCGGCGACCTCGCCGACGGCTTCAACCTGCTCGACCCGATCAAGGCCACCATCATCACCCCGGGCCTGGACGTCGACGGCGAGTTCAGCGAGCGCGGCATCCCCGCGGCCATCGTCACCAAGTACCTGGCCGAGCACGGCATCATCATCGAGAAGACCGGGCTGTACTCGTTCTTCATCATGTTCACCATCGGCATCACCAAGGGCCGCTGGAACTCGCTGGTGACCGAGCTGCAGCAGTTCAAGGACGACTACGACCAGAACCAGCCGCTGTGGCGCGTGCTGCCGGAATTCGTCGCCAAGTATCCGCAGTACGAACGCATGGGCCTGCGTGACCTGTGCGATGCGATCCACAGCGTGTACAAGGCCAACGACGTGGCGCGCGTAACCACCGAGATGTACCTGTCGGACATGGAACCGGCGATGAAGCCGTCGGACGCGTGGGCCATGATGGCGCACCGCGAGATCGAGCGCGTGCCGGTCGACGACCTGGAAGGCCGTGTCACCGCCATCCTGCTGACGCCGTACCCGCCGGGCATCCCGCTGCTGATCCCGGGCGAGCGCTTCAACCGCACCATCGTGCAATACCTGAAGTTCGCGCGCGAGTTCAACAAGCTGTTCCCCGGCTTCGAGACCGATATCCACGGGCTGGTCGAGGACGAGGTCGACGGCAAGAAGGCGTACTTCGTCGACTGCGTGAAGCAGGGCGCCTGAGCGCCGGCCGGCTTTGCCGATGCATAAGGGGCCCCGCCACGGCGGGGCCCTTTCTTTTTGTCCTAGCTGAACGGATTCATCACCATCGCACCCGTGCCGCGGAAGTCTGCGACATTGCGGGTGACAACGGTGAGGCGGTGGATCAGCGCGGTGGCGGCGATGAACTTGTCCAGCGCGTGCTCCGGCCGTCCGGCGCGCAGCTGGCCCCACACCTGCGCGACCTCGGCATCGACCGGCAGCACCTGCCGGCCGAAATCCTCCAGCACATTGGCCAGCCAGCGCTCCAGCAGCGCCGCCTGCACCGCGTCGCCGCGATGGCGGATCAGTGCCACGCCGCGCTGGAGTTCGCCCACGGTCAGCGCCGACAGGTAGAGCGCGGCCCCTTCGCGCGCCGCCTCCCGGAAGAATGCACGGACGCCGGGGTTGGCGCGCTCCCGCTTGCGGGTCTCGCTGATGACGTTGGTATCAATCAAATACACGCGGCGCCTCGCCCGTATCCTGGATGCGTTCGAAGTCGGCGTCCTGGCCGACGTCCGGCATGCCGGCCAGGACTTCGGCAAAGCTGCGCCGGGCCGTGCCGCCCAGCGCCTGCGCCAGGATGGCGCGGTGTTCGGCCTCGGCGCTGCGGCCGTTGGCGGCGGCCTGCTCGCGCAGGCGCTGGACCAGTGCTTCATCGATGCCACGAACCAGTAGGGTTGCCATCTTGAACTCCTCACCGTTGGATGGAGTGATGATAGCATTGTTATCACTACGGCAGTCACGTATCGATGGCAGGCAGTAGATCGGGGTCGCGGGGCGCCCCGCGCAATGGGTGTTCGGCATGACGTTCTCCTGTTCATGGGCTGAATGCAGGAAACAGTCTGGGCCGTGCCGGCCCGCTGGTCGATGAGCCGATTCGCAATTGCGCAGGTTGCCTCGCCGCGACGCCGCTGCGCTGGCGCGTCAGCGCAGCGCCAGCACGTCTGCCAGCGCAACGTGCCCCTGGAAGCCGCCCGAGCTTTGCGCCGGCGCTTGCCGCTCGATGGCGTGGGCAAAGCGCACCGCCGGATCGGCTTCGAGCTGGTTGTAAAGGCGCTGCAGGTTCGGGAAGTCCTCGAGGTTCAGCACCTTGTGGTACTTCGACCAGCGCGCGATGCCGCTGAAGTAGGCGTCGGCCACGGTGCGGTGGTCACCCAGCAGCCACGGCTGCGCGCCCAGCATGGCTTCGAGTTCCTGGTGCACATGGCGGACTTGCTCCGTGCCGTAGCGGACCAGCGCCGGGCGGTCGGCCTCGTCCACGCCCTCCAGCGCGTGCCAGAGCGGGGCAAAGGCGCCGAAGTAGCTGGTGTTGAGGTAGGCCAGTTGCTGGTTGAGCCGGTCGAAATCGCGCGTGCCCTGGGCAAAGCCAATTTTTCGCTCGATGCCGCGCGCGCCGATGTGGTTCAGGATCGCCATGCTTTCGCTGACGAAATTGCCCTGGGCGTCCATCAGCGTCGGGGTTTCGCCGACCGGGTTGATCTGGCGGTAGGCAGCGCTGGTCACCACTTCGGGCATGTCGATGCGGCTCAGGCGATAGGGCTGGCCAAGCCATTCCAGCGCCACGATCGAGCCGAACGAGCAGCCGGAGGGAACGCCGTAAAAGAGGGTGGGGGTAGACATGGGTAGTTCTCCTGGATTCGGTCAGGGCCCGCCGATCGGGCACAGGTGAACTGTAGATGTATGGACTTTGCGTGAGTAGTAGGCAAAAATCCGACCTATCGTCCACATACATAGACTTTGCCAGCCATGATCAACCTCAACGACCTGCGCTTCTTCGTCGTCGCCGTGACACATGGCGGCTTTGCCGCCGCGGGGCGGGCGCTGGGCGTGCCCAAGTCCACGGTCAGCAAGCGCGTGGCCGAACTGGAGCAGGCGCTGCAGGCGCGGCTGCTGTACCGCAGCTCACGCAGCTTTACGCTGACCGATGCCGGCCGCGACTTCTACGACCACGCGCACGCCGCGCTGATCGAAGCCGAGGCCGCGCAAGAGGCGGTGCAGCGGCGCGTGGCCGAGCCCAGCGGCACGGTGCGGATCACGGCCGCGGTGCCCACCGCGCAGCGCTACCTGGCGCCGCACCTGCCGGCGCTGGCGCGCGCCTATCCGCGCCTGCACGTGCAGCTGGAGGTATCGGACCGGATGGTCGACCTGGTGCAGGAAGGCTTCGATATCGCCGTGCGCAGCCATTTCGCGCCGCTGCCGGACTCCGGGCTGGTGCAGCGGCAGCTTGCCGTCGAGGACATCGTGCTGGTGGCGTCGCCCGGCTACCTGGCTGGGCGCGGCACGCCGGAATCGCCCGCGCAGCTGTGCGGCCACGACGGGCTGCTGACCGCGGCCAGCGCAGGCACGTGGCGGCTGTGGGGGCCGCAGGGTGCGCGTGCCGAAGCCACGCCGGCGCCCCGCATGACCGTGAACGAATCGACCGTGCTGCTCGGCGCCGCCGAGGCGGGCCTGGGTATCGTGCCGCTGCCGTACGAGCTGTGCCGCGCGGCGCTGGCGGCCGGGCAACTGGTGCGCGTGCTGCCGCACTGGACCGCCGGCAGCGTGACCACCACGCTGCTGCTGCCGGCGCGGCGCGGGCAGTTGCCGGCGGTGCGGGCGACCGTCGACTTCCTGGTGCAATGCCTGGCTGCCGGCGGCGCGGGCCATGCCATGCCGCAATGAAAAAGCCCCGCATTGCTGCGGGGCCTGGAGCTCTGCGATCCGGCTGCGTCCTACTTCTTTTCGAACTCGAACTGCGGCGCGGCCGATTCGCTCTCCGCCGGAGGCTGGGTCGGCAACTGGAGCGAGCCGGACTCGGCCGGCGCGGCACCCGGGCCCGGCACCGACAGGCTGGGCGCGGCGGGCTTGGGACTGCCGCCTTCCAGGTCGATGTTCAGGTCGCGCGTGATGCTGCGGTCCTGGACCTTCTGCGTGCCGGTGCTGACCAGGCCGGGGAAGATGATGATCAGCGCCACCATCACCAGCTGGATCACCACGAACGGCACCGCGCCCCAGTAGATCTCTGAGGTCTTCACCTCGCGCGGCGCGACCGAGCGCAGATAGAACAGCGAGAAGCCGAACGGCGGGTGCATGAACGAGGTCTGCATGTTCACCGCCAGCAGCACGCCGAACCAGATCAGGTCGATGCCGAGCTTGTCCGCCACCGGCCCCACCAGCGGCACCAGGATAAAGGCCAGTTCGAAGAAGTCCAGGAAGAACGCGAGCAGGAAGAACAGCACGTTCACCGCCACCAGGAAGCCGGTCTGCCCGCCAGGCAGCGCGGTCAGCAGGTGCTCGACCCAGATATGGCCGTCGACGCCGTAGAACGTCAGCGAGAACACGCGCGCGCCGATCAGGATGAAGATCACGAAGGCCGACAGCTTGAGCGTGGCCTCCATGGCCTGCCGGGTCAGGCCCAGGTCGAGGCGGCGCTTGGCCATGGCCAGGATCAGGGCGCCGAGCGCGCCCATGCCGCCGCCCTCGGTCGGCGTGGCCACGCCGATGAAGATGGTGCCGAGCACCAGGAAGATCAGCGCCAGCGGTGGGATCAGCACGAACGTGACCTTCTCCGCCATCTGCGACAGCAGCCCGAGCTTCAGCGTCTTGTTGATCACCGCCAGCACGAAGGCGAACAGGATCGCCGCGCCCACCGAGATCACCAGGCGCTCGTCCAGCGGGGCCTCGGGCTTGTACAGCATGTCCACCGCCACGCCCACCGCCACCGCCAGCGCGGTCAGCACCAGCACCGAAGCGGCGCCGCTCTTGCCGCTGGGCTCGCGGAAGGTGCGCGCCTCGATCGGCAGCGCCGGCGCGGCGGCCGGCTTGATCAGCGTGACCAGCAGCACGTAGAGCATGTACAGGCCGGTCAGCACCAGGCCCGGCACGAACGCGCCCTTGTACATGTCGCCCACCGAGCGGCCGAGCTGGTCGGCCAGCACGATCAGCACCAGCGACGGCGGGATGATCTGCGCCAGCGTGCCCGATGCCGCGATCACGCCCGACGCCAGCCGCTTGTCGTACTTGTACTTGAGCATCAGCGGCAGCGAGATCAGCCCCATCGAGATCACCGAGGCCGCCACCACGCCGGTGGTCGCCGCCAGCAGCGCGCCGACGAAGATCACCGCGTAGGCCAGGCCGCCGCGGATCGGGCCGAACAGCTGGCCGATGGTGTCGAGCAGGTCCTCGGCCATCCCGGAGCGTTCCAGGATCAGGCCCATGAAGGTGAAGAACGGGATCGCCAGCAGCGTGTCGTTCTCGATGATGCCGAACAGCCGGCTCGGCAGCGCCTGCAGCAGCTCGGGCGGCAGCATCCCCAGCTCGATGCCGATGAAGGCGAACAGCAGCCCGTTGGCGGCCAGCGCAAAGGCGATCGGGAAGCCCGACAGCAGGAATACGACCAGCGAGGCGAACATGATCGGTGCCATGTTCGCAATCAGGAATTGCGTCATCGTGCGCGCCTCTTATTGTTTTTCAGACGGGGCGGCCTGGTTGGCCTGCGCGATCGCGGCGATCTCCAGCGCCGGGTCGACCGCGTGCTTGCGGAAGGCAGAGAACGGCAGTTCCCCCTTCAGGTAGGCAAAGCGCTTGATCAGCTCGGACAGGCCCTGCAGGATCATCAGGGCAAAGCCCGCCACGATCAGGAACTTGGCCGGCCAGCGGATCAGGCCGCCGGCATTGCCGGACATTTCGTGGCCGGCGTAGGACAGCCAGAAGTAGGGGATCGACAGCCAGAGGATGATCGCGGAGATCGGCAGCAGGAAGAACAGGATGCCGAACACATCGATCCAGACCTGGGTGCGCTCCGAGAAGCGGCCGGCGACGACGTCGATGCGCACGTGCTCGTCGCGGCGCAGGGTATAGGGAGCGCCCAGCAGGAACACGCCGGCGAACATATACCACTGCAGTTCCAGCCAGGCGTTGGAACTGATGCTGAAGGTGTAGCGAATGATGGCGTTGCCTGCGCAGACCAGTACGGCCAGCAGGACCAGCCATTTCGCCCACTGCCCGATGAAAGCATTCACGGCGTCGATAAGCCGCGAGATCCTCATAAGGGAAGACATGTGATCGTCCTAGGGATTGGGGGATACAGGGGTGGCGCGTTAGTCTACGGCGTAGGCGCCCCTGTATCTTTAGGGTGAATCCCCAGTGCATCACATTTTTCCGCGATTTCGCACCTATCCTGCGTCAATCGCGCGCCATGCCACGCGGATTCGATATTTCCCGGGCCGGGTAGGGGCGCCCGGCCGCGGCGGCTTCATGCAATACACAACAGTTTTCGCTGCGCGGCGGGCAGAAAACAAAAACGGGAGCTTGCGCTCCCGTTGCCGGCTTGCCAGGCAATCGCCGCTGCTCGGTCAGCTGTTCAGCTCCGCGCGGGCTGCAGCGATGGCCGCGCGCACCTGGTCCGGCGCGGTGCCGCCGATATGGTTGCGCGCCGCGACCGAGCCTTCCAGCGTCAGCACCGCGTGCACGTCGTCGCCGATCAGCGCGGCCTTGTCGCCCAGGCCGGAGACCTCGCGCAGCTCGGCCACGCTCAGGTCGGCCAGGTCGCACTGGCGGCCGTCGCAGGCGCGCACGGCGTGGGCCACGGCTTCATGGGCGTCGCGGAAGGGCAGGCCCTTCTTCACCAGGTAATCGGCCAGGTCGGTCGCGGTGGCGTAGCCCTGCAGCGCCGCGGCACGCATTGCTTCGGGCTTGACGCTGATGCCCGGCACCATGTCGGCGAAGATGCGCAGCGTATCGACCACGGTATCGACCGTGTCGAACAGCGGCTCCTTGTCTTCCTGGTTGTCCTTGTTGTACGCCAGCGGCTGGCCCTTCATCAGCGTCAGCAGGCCGATCAGGTGGCCGTTGACGCGGCCGGTCTTGCCGCGCGCCAGTTCGGGAACGTCCGGGTTCTTCTTCTGCGGCATGATCGAGCTGCCGGTGCAGAAGCGGTCGGCGATGTCGATAAAGCCCACGCGCGGGCTCATCCACAGCACCAGCTCTTCCGAGAAGCGCGACACGTGGGTCATCACCAGCGCGGCGGCGGCGCAGAATTCGATGGCGAAGTCGCGGTCCGAGACCGCGTCGAGCGAGTTGCGGCAGACGCCGTCGAAGCCCAGCTGCTGCGCCACGAACTCGCGGTCGATCGGGTAGCTGGTGCCGGCCAGCGCGGCGGCGCCCAGCGGCAGGCGGTTGACGCGCTTGCGGCAGTCGGCCATGCGCTCGGCATCGCGCGTGAACATCTCGTTGTACGC
This sequence comes from Cupriavidus taiwanensis, assembly GCF_900249755.1. Lineage (NCBI taxonomy): Bacteria > Pseudomonadati > Pseudomonadota > Betaproteobacteria > Burkholderiales > Burkholderiaceae > Cupriavidus > Cupriavidus taiwanensis. The sequence goes on along the minus strand of NZ_LT976853.1, from coordinate 2,843,569 downwards.
CAGCAGGTGGTGGCCGAAGGTGACCGGCTGCGCCACCTGCAGGTGGGTGAAGCCGGGCAGGATGGTGGCGGCGTTCTGCTCGGCCAGGTCGAGCAGCGAGGTACGCAGCGCGCCCAGCAGGGCGATGATGTTGTCGATCTCGCTGCGCAGCCACAGGCGGATATCGGTCGCGACCTGGTCGTTGCGCGAGCGGCCGGTGTGCAGCCGCTTGCCGGCATCGCCCACCAGCGCGGTCAGGCGCGCCTCGATATTCAGGTGGACGTCTTCCAGGTCCAGCTTCCATTCGAAGCTGCCGGCCTCGATCTCGCCGCGGATCTGCGCCATGCCGCGCTCGATCTCGGCGCGGTCGGCCTCGGCGATGATGCCCTGCTTTGCCAGCATGGCCGCGTGGGCCAGCGAGCCCTGGATGTCGAACAGGGCCAGGCGCTTGTCGAAGAACACCGAGGCGGTGTAGCGCTTCACCAGGTCGGACATCGGTTCGGAGAAGCGGGCGGACCAGGCTTCGCCTTTCTTGGCAAGTTGGGAGTTGGACATGGACGTCGGCTGCAGTGGCTCGCGCGGCAGGCGGCCGGCGTGCGGACGGCGGCGGGCGCGAAAAATTGGGAAACGGCGATTATATCGCCCGGCGGCGGGCTGGCGGTGCCGGCCGCGTCGGCGGCGCGGGGCTCAGGGCCGGCTGTGGATCAAGGGTCCCTTGAACACCACCGGGCCGCTCGGCCCGTCGGCGTTGGGCGAGCCGCCGGCCGGCTCGATGCTGACCGCCAGCGCGGGCACCGCCGCAGGCCGCTGCGCCAATGCCAGCCGCACCTGCGGCACGCGGCCGACCAGCCCCAGCGACTGCGGCTTGCCGCCGTCCGGCAGCGCCCACAACTGCAATACCTGCTGGCCGCTCAGCCTGAGGTGATCCAGCCGGCGCACGATAAGTTCGCCTGCGCCGGTGTCCCACGACACCAGCATGGCCGGCTGGCCGCGCTCGTCGTTCAGCACGGCGATGACTTCGGCAGGGGCCGCCTCGCGCTGCTGCGCCAGGTGCATGCCGATGCCGACGGCCAGCACCGCAATCAGCGCCATGGCCGCCGCGGCGCCGCGCCAGAATACCGGCGCCGACCACAGGCGCTGCCACCAGGGGGCGTCACGGCGCAGGCCAGGGGTGCCGGCTGCGGCGGCCGGACCACGCTCCCCGGCCGCCTTCCAGCCAAGCCGCTCCTCGATCCCGCACCAGACCTTGTCGACCGGCACGGCCGCCGCCTGCAGTTCGGCCACGCCGGCAAGGCGCGCCTGCCAGCGCTGGATCGCCGCGCGCACCGCGGGTTCGTCATGTGCCAGCCGCTCCAGGCGCCGGCGCGCACCGCCGCGCAGCACGCCCAGCGCGTACTGGGCGGCGATGCGGTCGAGCAGGTCGGGATGGCTGGCCAGCTTCATGCCGCGCCCTCCATGCAGCTGCGCAGCCGCTCCAGCCCGCGCCGGATCCAGGACTTGACCGTCCCCAGCGGCGCGCGCAGGCGCTCGGCCAGTTCGGCGTGGCTCAGGTCCTGCAGGTAGGCCAGCATGATGGCCTGGCGCTGGGCTTGCTCCAGCCGCTGCAGGCAGCGGCTGAGCGCGCGCGCCTGCTGGCTGGCCTCGGCCAGTTCCGCAGGGCCGGCGGTGTCGTCGGCCAGCCAGTCGCCCAGGTCTTCGTCAAGCTCGACCGTCTGCCCGACGCGCGCCGCTGCGGCGCGGCGCAGGCAGTCCAGCGCGCGGTTGCGCACGATCGCGGTCATCCACGTCATCGGCGCGGCCAGTTGCGGCCGGTAGTCGGCCGCGTGGTGCCAGATGCTGACAAAGCTCTCCTGCACGACATCCTCCGCCCAATCGCGCCTGCCAGTAATACGCAGCGCGAGGCCAAACAGTTTCGTCGCGGTGAGGTCGTAGAGGCCGCGCAGCGCCTGGCGCTCGCCCACGGCCACGGCCTGCAGCAGCCCCTCCAGCCGGTCGGGGCTGGCGGGCGCGGCATAGGACGGCTGCGGGGAAGACGGCACCGGGACGGGTCCTTGCAAGGGGGCTTTGCCGGATTATAGGTAGCGCTGCATCCAGGCGCGCGGCGCCTGCGTAGATATCGACAGGCGCAAGCCAGGCACCCCGTCCCCGGGGCGCCACGTTGTCATCCCTCACAGGAGAACACCATGGACCGCATGTCAAAGACGCCCGCGCGCGAGCCCGGAACCATCGTCACGCTGCCGGATGCACGCCGGCGCGGCCTGCTCAAGGTGCCCGGCCTGTTCGCGCTGGGCTCGCTGGCCGTCATCACGCTCGGCGAGTCGATGCCGGCGTGGGCGCAGACGCAATCGGGCAGCACCAAGGGCGACATCGATATCCTCAACACCGCGCTGGGGCTGGAATACCAGGCGATCGCGGCCTACCAGGTGGGCGCCGAAAGCGGGTTGCTGCAAAAGCCGGTGCTGGCCACTGCGGTCAAGTTCCAGGACCACCACAAGGCCCATGCGCAGGTGCTGGCGGGCACGGTATCGAAGCTGGGCGGCACGCCGGTAACGGCGAAGAAGGCGTCGGCGTACGAGTTCCCGACCGACAAGCTGAAGACCCAGGCCGACGTGCTGCGCTTTGCCGCCGGGCTGGAGAAGGGCGCCACCTCGGCTTACCTTGGCGTGCTGCCGAACTTCCACAACCGCGAACTGACGCGCGCGGCCGGCAGCATCCTGGGCGACGAGGCGATGCACTGGGCGGTGCTGCTGCACGCGCTGGGCGAGGATCCGGTACCGGGGGCGTTCGTGGGGTGAGGCGGTTGAAGCTTGCCGAGTGGTTGCTCCCCTCTCCCGCGTGCGGGAGAGGGGCCGGGGGTGAGGGCCGGCGCATCAAAAGCCGAGGCCAGTGGGTTAACACCGTTCACCGTTGGCCTTGCTTGATGTGGTTCCTAATCAAACCGCCCCTCACCCCGTCCCTCTCCCCGTGAGGGGAGAGGGAGAACACCTTGCCTGGGCCAGCTCGGGCGGCTTGGGCGCACCCAAAACCGCTCACCTTTTCCGAGGTTTGCGGGCTGTCAGCCCGTATTGCGCAACCCCGCCGCCACCCCATTGATGGTCAGATGAATCCCGCGCCGTACGCGGATATCATCGCCATCCTTGCCCGAGCGGAAGCGCTTGAGCAACTCCACCTGCAAGTGGTTCAACGGATCGAGATACGCGAAGCGGTTCTTGATCGACCGCGCCAGCAGCGGGTTGTCCGCCAGCCGCTCCTGGTGGCCGGTGATCAGCGCCAGCATGTCGCAGGTCAGGTGCCATTCCTTGCTGATGCGGTTGAACACGTTGCGGCGCAGCGCGGCGTCGTCGCACAGCTGGGCGTAGCGCGAGGCCACGGCCAGGTCGGTCTTGGCCAGCACCATGTCCATGTTCGACAGCAGCGTCGAGAAGAACGGCCAGGTCTTGACCATGCGCCGCAGCGTGGTGACGGCCTGCTTGCGCGCCTTGTCGTCCGGTGCGCTGTCCAGCAGCGCGCGCACCGCGCTGCCGAAGCCGTACCAGCCCGGCAGCAGCAGGCGGCACTGCCCCCACGAGAAGCCCCACGGGATCGCGCGCAGGTCTTCGATGCGGCGATTCTTCTTGTCCATCAGCTTGCGCGAGGCCGGGCGCGAACCCAGGTTCAGGTCGGCGATCTCGGTGATCGGCGTGGTGGCGAAGAAGTAGTCCTTGAAGCCCGGGGTCTCGTAGACCAGGTCGCGATACGCCGTGAAGGCGCGGTCCGACAGCTGCTGCATCACGGCCTCGAACATGTCGAGGTCCCTGGGGGCGTTCTGCTGCGGCAGCAGCGACGCCTCCAGCGTGGCGGCGACCACCGTTTCCAGGTTGCGCCGGCCGATCTCGGCATTGGCGAACTTGCTGTTGATGATCTCGCCCTGCTCGGTCAGGCGGATCTGGCCGTTGACCGTGCCCGGCGGCTGCGACAGGATGGCCTGGTAGGTCGGGCCGCCGCCGCGGCCGACGGTGCCGCCGCGGCCGTGGAACAGGCGCAGCTTGACGTTGCGCTGCTCGAACAGCTGCACCAGCGCCAGCTCGGCCTTGTACAGCTCCCAGGTCGAGGTCAGGAAGCCGCCGTCCTTGTTCGAATCCGAGTAGCCGAGCATCACTTCCTGCTCGACCCCGTGGTGCGCGAGCACCGCATCGAAGCCCGGCAGGTCCAGCAGCGACTGCATGATGCCGGCGGCGTTGCGCAAGTCTTCGATGGTCTCGAACAGCGGGATCACCATCAGCTCCATGCGCGCCGGGTCGGTCTTGCTGCCCAGCGTGCCCTGCAGCATGCCGGATTCCTTCTGCAGCAGCATCACCTCGACCAGGTCCGACAGCGTCTCGGTGTGCGAGATGATGTAGTTGCGCGCCACGCGCTTGCCAAAGCGCGCGCGCAGCTCGCGCGCGGCGGCGAAGATCGCCAGCTCCTTGCAGGTCTGTTCCGAGTACGCGTGCCACGGCAGCGTCAGCAGGCGCGGCTGGCGCAGTTCGGCCAGCAGCAGTTCCAGCTTGCGCGCCTCGGGCAGCGCGGCGTAGTCGGGGGCGACGCCGGCGGCGGCGAACAGCTCGGCGATCACCGCCTCGTGCACGTCCGAGACCTGGCGCATGTCGACCGACGCCAGATGGAAGCCGAACACGGCGATGGCGCGGGCCAGCGCGTCGATGCGGTGGCTGGCCAGCGCCTGGCCGTGGTGCGCGCGCAGGGAGTCGATCACCACCTGGATGTCGGCGCCGAATGCCTCGGCGCTGTCATAGGGCTCGGCCGGCGCCACCGGGCGGCGCGTCGCGGCGTGGCCGGTCAGCGTCTTGCACGTGGCGGCCAGGCGCGCGTAGATGCCGATCAGCGCGCGCCGGTAGGGCTCGTCGGCGCGGTGCTCGGAATGGTCGGGCGAGCGCTCGGCCAGCGCCAGCAGTTCCGGGCTGGCATCGACCATCAGCATCGACATCGACAGCTCGGCGCCGAGCGCGTGGACTTCGTCCAGGTACCAGTCCAGGATCAGCTGCGCCTGCTGGCTGGCGGCGTGCTCCAGGGTTTCGGCGGTCACGTTGGGATTGCCGTCGCGGTCGCCGCCGATCCAGGAACCCATCTGCAGGAACGGCGCCAGCGGCGCGGGCTGCGTGCCCGACGCGCCGGCAGCGCCCTTGCGCTTGCGCGTGGCCGGGAACACCGCGGCGATGTCTTCTTCCAGCTCGCTCATCAGCTGCGGGATGCCACGCAGGAAAGTGGTGCGGTAGTACGACAGCGCGTTCTCGATCTCGTCGGCCACCGTCAGGCGCGCGTCGCGCAGCATGCGGGTCTGCCACAGCGTGGTGACCTTGGCGCGCAGCTGCGCGGTGTTGTGCTCGCGTTCGCGCGCGGTCATCGGCAGGTCGCGCTCGGCCAGCAGGCGGGCGATCTCGCGTTCGGCGTCCAGGATGCTCTTGCGCTGGACTTCGGTCGGGTGCGCGGTCAGCACCGGCACGATCAGCGCCTCGTCCAGGAACTTGCGCAGCTGCTTGCCGGTGACGCCGACGGCGTCGATCTTTTCCAGCGCGTGCTGCAGGCTGCCGTCCTGCGGCGGCGAGCCCGCCAGCGCATGCACGCGGCGGCGCCGGTTGTGGTGCTGGTCCTCGGCGATATTGGCCAGGTGCGAGAAATAGCTGAAGGCGCGCACCACCTGGTTGGTCTGGTCGCGCGACAGGCGCTTGAGCAGGCGGTCCAGCTCGGCGCCGGCGGCACGGTCGTTCTCGCGGCGGAAGCGCACCGCGGTCTGGCGGATGGTCTCGACCACCTCGAAGGCGGCGTCGCCTTCCTGCTCGCGCAGGCAGTCGCCCAGCAGGCGGCCCAGGAAGCGGATGTCCTCGCGCAGCGGCACGTCTTTGTCGGCAGTGCGGCGGGCGGGGGCGGCGGCGATGGTGGTTCCGTTGCTCGACACGATCGAAAGCGTGGGCTTGGTGGAGCGCTTGGCTGCGCGGGGAGCGGGGCGGGGCGGTTTGGCGCCGGTTGCGCCGATTGCGTCACCTTTGGCGGCGGACGAATCCTTGGCGGCCGCGGCGGTCTTCCGACCATTGGGCCGCGCAGCATGCTGCGTCATGCAATCTCCTCTTGCTTCTCTAAGCTTATCTAATGGCGCGGAGGGGCGATTGGGGCGCGTGCTACCATTGACGCATGTCGTCTGCCACCCCGTCTTCCGCTACCGCTGTCGTGTCTCGCAACCTTCCGCAAAAGCTCGTCATTGCCTCCCGAGAGAGCCGTCTGGCGCTGTGGCAGGCAGAACATGTGCGTGCTGCATTGCAACAATACTATCCCGCGTGCGACGTGTCCATTCTTGGCATGACCACGCGCGGAGACCAGATTCTAGACCGTACGCTGTCCAAAGTCGGCGGCAAGGGTTTGTTTGTCAAAGAACTGGAGTTCGCGATGGACGAAGGCCGGGCCGACCTCGCGGTGCATTCGCTCAAGGATGTGCCGATGGAGCTGCCGCCCGGCTTCACCCTGGCCGCGGTGATGGAGCGCGAGGACCCGCGCGACGCGCTGGTGTCGTCGGCTTATTCGTCGCTGGACGAGATGCCGGCCGGCACCGTGGTCGGCACCTCCAGCCTGCGCCGCGAAGCCGCGCTGCGCAGCCGCTACCCGCACCTGGTGGTCAAGCCGCTGCGCGGCAACCTGGACACGCGCCTGGGCAAGCTCGACCGCGGCGAATATGGCGCCATCATCCTGGCCGCCGCCGGCCTGAAGCGGCTGGGCCTGGGCGAGCGCATCCGCGCGCTGATCCCGCTCGAGGCGTCGCTGCCGGCCGCGGGGCAGGGCGCGCTGGGCATCGAGACGCTTTCCACCCGCCCGGAAATGGCCGAATGGCTGGCGCCGCTGAACCACCTGCCGACCGCGCTGGCCGTGAGCGCCGAGCGCGCCGTGTCGCGCCGGCTGGGCGGCTCCTGCCAGGTGCCGCTGGCCGCGCACGCGCGCTGGGACGGCGACCAGCTGCGGCTGGAGGCCTTTGTCGCCCTGCCCGACGGCACCCGCGCCATCCGCGCCGCTGCGGCCGGGCCGGCGGCCGACCTGGCTGCCGCCGAAGCGCTCGGCCAGGCTTGCGCGAGCGATCTGCTGGCGCAGGGCGCCGAGTCCATCCTCGCGGCGCTGGCCGATCCAGGCAATCCCGCCGCTTCCCCATCTCCTGCCTGAGGCTGCCCGATGCCCCGCCCGACCGTCGTTGTCACACGACCCGCCGGGCAGTCCCGGCAACTGACCGAAGCCCTGCAGGGCGCCGGTCTGGATGTGCTCAGCTTCCCGCTGCTGGCGATCGGCCCGGCCGCTGACGACGCGCCGCTGCGCGCGGCGCTGGCGCGGCTGGACACCTTTGCGCTGGCGGTCTTCGTCAGTCCCAATGCGATTGCCTATGCGCTGGACGCGCTGGCCGGCGTGCAAGGCACGGCCGTGGCGCGCTGGCCGGCGCAGGTCGCGGTGGCAGTGGTGGGGCCGGCCAGCGTCGCGGCGCTGGCCGAGCGGGGCATCGCCGCGCCGGCGTATCGCGTGATCGCACCGGCGGGCGCCAATGCCAACGCCAACGCCAACGCCAACGCCAACGCCAACGCCAACGCCAACGCCAACGCCAACGCCAACGAGCCGGGCCATGACGAGACCGCGCCCGATGCCGAGGCGCTGCGCTTCGATTCCGAAGCGCTGTGGGCCCAGCTCGATCCCGCCGCACTGGCCGGCAAGCCGGTGCTGATCATCCGCGGCAACGGCGGACGCGACTGGCTGGGCGACCGCCTGCGCGAGGCCGGCGCCAAGGTCGAGGCCGTCGAGGCCTACCAGCGCACGCTGCCCGAACCGAGCGCGATGCAATGGCAGGCCGTGCGCGACAACCTGCGTCCCGGCGCCGCGCCGCACGCATGGCTGCTAACCAGTTCCGAGGCGGTGCGCAACCTCGACGTGCTGGCACGGCAGCATCTGTCGCCCCAGGAAGACGCTTCGCTGCGGCAGGTGCAGTGCATCGCGCCCCATGCGAGAATCGCCGAACAGGCGCTGGCGCTGGGCTTTTCCCATATCCAGCGCGCCGCGCCCGGCGATGCCGGCCTGCTGGCGGCGTGCCTGCAGTGGGCCGATGCGCATGCCGGCCCCGCGCCGTCCAGCCTGCCAGCGCCATCCGGCCCGGCGGCAGCGAAGCCAGCCGAAGCCGCAACGCCGCCGGCCGTCAGCGCGCCTGCCGCAGTCCCTGCAACGTCAACGAAGGTCGAACGCGTGACGCAAGAAACCACGTCCTCCTCCGCTACCCCGCCGCCCGGCGCGGCCTCTGTCCACCCGGCGCAGTCCGCGCACGCGGCCCCGCCTGCCGCGGCTCGCCCCGCGCGCCGCTCCGCCGCGCTGTGGGCGCTGGTTGCCGTGCTGGTGGTGGCAACCGCCGGCGGCTTCTGGTGGCTGCAGCAGCGCGTCGACCACCTGACCGGCGAGCTGGCGCGCCGCCAGCAAAGCAACGACGCGCTGGTGCAGGAATCGCGCGTGCTGACGCGCAACGCGCAGGACACCGTCAAGGAACTGCAGGCCAAGGTCGGCGTGCTGGAGAACCAGGTCGGCGAAACCCGCGACAAGCAGGCGGCGCTGGAACAGGTTTACCAGGATCTGATGCGCAACCGCGACGACTGGGAAATCGCAGAGATCCAGCAGTTGCTGACCAGCGCCGGCCAGCAGCTGCAGCTGACCGGCAACGTGCAGGTCGCGCTGGCCGCGCTGCAAAGCGCCGACGCGCGCCTGGCGCGCGCCGACAAGCCGCAATACAACCTGCTGCGCCGCGCCATCGCCCGCGACGTGGCGCGCATGAAGGCGGTGCCCGACACCGACCTGACCGGCGCCGCGATCAAGCTGGACGAAGCCATCAACCAGGTCGACGCGCTGCCGCTGCTGTCCAGCGAACGCATGCTCGAGCGCAGCGAGGCCGATGCGCGCAAGGGCGCCGCCGTGAATGGTGCCAATGGCGCCAGCGCGCCGGCCGCGTCCAACGGCACCGGGCCGGGCTGGTTCACCCGCTTCTGGGACTACCTGCGCGAGGAACTGGCGCAGGTGATCCGCATCCGCAAGGTCGACGACGCCGAAGCCCTGCTGCTGTCGGGCGACCAGGGCTGGTTCCTGCGCGAGAACGTCAAGCTGCGCCTGCTCAATGCGCGCCTGGCGCTGCTGTCGCGCAACGAGCCCGTGTTCCGCAACGACCTGGCCGCGGCGCAGGCAATGATCGGCCGCTATTTCGATACCAAGTCGCGCCGCGTGCAGGGCGTGCTGACGCTGCTGCGGCAGGCGCAGGCCGGTGCGGTCACGGTGCAGCTGCCGACCATGGCCGAGAGCCTGGGCGCGCTGCACGCGCTGAAGAAGGAGTAAGCCCATGCGCCTTCTGTTCTGGGTTGCGGTCCTGTTTGGCGGCGCCGTCGGGCTGGCCCTGTTCACGCAGTTCAACCACAGCAATGTGGTGCTGTTCTATCCGCCGTACCGCGTCGAGCTGTCGCTGAACCTGGCGCTGGCGTTGCTGCTGCTGATCTTCTTCGTGGTGTGGACGGTGATGTCCACCATCCGCCATCTGGCCGAGATGCCGCGCCGCGCCGCCGCCTACCGCGAGCGCAGCCGCATGAGCAAGGCGCAGGCGGCGCTGCGCGAGTCGATCGAAAACCTGTTCGCCGGCCGCTTCGCCCGCGCCGAGCGCGCCGCGCGCGACGCCCAGTCGTGGGACGACCAGGCCCAGACCGCCGCGCTGATCGGCGCGCGCGCCGCGCACCGCATGCAGGAAACCGAGCGGCGCGACGCCTGGATGGCGCAGGTGACCGATCCCGAGCGCGAGCAGGCGCGGCTGGTGTCGATGGCCGAACTGCTGGTCGACGCGCGCGACGCCGACGGCGCGCTGGAAACCATCGCCCAGCTGCAGTCGCAGGGCGCGCGCCAGATCCACGTGCAGCGCATTGCGCTGCGCGCGCACCAGCACCTGAAGAACTGGTCCGAGGTGCTGCGCCTGGCGCGCTCGCTGGAAAAGCGCAACGCGCTGCATCCGGTGCTGGCGCTGCGGCTCAAGCAGATGGCGATCGAAGCCATGCTGGACGAGCGCCGCCACGACGCCGACGCGCTGTCCGAGTTCTGGCGCTCATTGTCCGCCGACGAGCGTCGCGCCACCCGCATCGCCGAACCGGCGGCGCGCTACTTTGCGGCACTGGGCCGGCAGAACGAAGCCCGCCGCATCATCGAAGACGCGCTCAAGGTCAACTGGGACAGCCGCCTGGTGCTGCGCTATGCCGATTGCGCCGTGCCCGGCCACGCGCTGCCGCAGATCCAGCAGGCCGAGAAATGGCTGGCCGCGCATCCCGCCGACGCCGACCTCTACTACACGCTGGGCGTGCTGTGCCTGGGCGAGAAGCTGTGGGGCAAGGCGCAATCCAGCTTCGAGCGCGCGCTGAAGTATGCCGACCCCGACCAGCAGCGCCGCCTGCGCGTGCGCACGCACCTGGCGCTGGCGCGGCTGTTCGAGGAAACCGAGCGCTTCGAAGACGCGCAGCGGCACTATCGCGAGAGCGCGATGCTGGCGGCGTGAGGGTTTCAGGCTGCGCGTAAAGTAACCGAATGTGTGCTCCCTCTCCCGCTTGCGGGAGAGGGTTGGGGTGAGGGCGGGCTTATCTACAGAGTCCAGGCCTGCGGTCTGCCACCGCCTGCCCTCACCCCCGGCCCCTCTCCCGCACGCGGGAGAGGGGAGCAAACCGGCAGCAGGCAAGCCGTGGCAGCAATCCGGACTCTCGCGCAGCAGTCGCGCCACCATCCATTTCTACCCACTATCCATTCCATGACACTCGACCGCATCCTCCAATCCCAAGGCTTTGGCACGCGCCGGTACTGCGGCGACCTGATCGCCGCCGGGCTGGTCGAGGTCAACGGCGAACTCTGCGAAGACCCGCGCGCGCAGTTCGACGTGGACGGCCTGCGCCTGACCGTCGATGGCGAGGAATGGGTGGCCTGCACCAAGGCCTACCTGATGCTGAACAAGCCCGCCGGCTATGAATGCTCGCAGCGCCCGCGCCATCACCCCAGCGTCTACAACCTGCTGCCGGTGCCGCTGCGCCAGCGCGAGGTGCAGGCGGTGGGGCGGCTGGACCACGACACCACCGGCCTGCTGCTGCTGACCGACGATGGCCAGTTCATCCACGCGCAGACCTCGCCCAAGCGCAAGGTGCCCAAGATCTATGAAGTCACCACCGCCGAGCCGGTCACGGCCGAGCAGGCCGAAGCGCTGCGCAGCGGGGTGCAACTGCTGGACGAACCGGCGCCGATCGCGGCGGAAGACTGCGAGATCACCGGCGAACGCAGCCTGCGGCTGACGCTGGTGCAAGGCAAGTACCACCAGGTCAAGCGCATGGTCGCGGCCGCGGGCAACCACGTCGACGCACTGCATCGCAGCGCCATCGGCGCCGTGCAGCTGGATCCGGCGCTGGCCGAGGGCGAGTGGCGCTGGCTGACGGCGCAGGAACTGGCCGCGCTGTCTGGCAAGGCATGAGCCAGCCCCGCCGCTGGCGGCGTGTCGCGAAGCGCCCGTTGCTGCACTGCAAGGCCCGCCAATCTTTTCCGGAAGACCCCCGGCGATTTGATAAAATGCAAGGCATGGCGAAGCCCGAAGCACCCATCAATCTGACCAATCAGTTCCTGATTGCCATGCCCGGCATGGCCGATCCGACCTTTTCGGGTTCCGTCGTCTATATCTGCGAACACAACGAGCGTGGCGCGCTCGGGCTGGTGATCAACCGGCCCATCGACATCGACATGGCCACGCTGTTCGACAAGATCGACCTCAAGCTCGAGATCCAGCCGGTGGCGCACCAGCCGGTCTACTTCGGCGGCCCGGTGCAGACCGAGCGCGGTTTCGTGCTGCACGACCCGGTGGGCGTCTATGTCTCGTCGCTGGCCGTGCCCGGCGGGCTGGAGATGACCACCTCCAAGGACGTGCTCGAGGCCGTGGCCAACGGCAGCGGCCCGCACCGCTTCCTGCTGACGCTGGGCTATTCCGGCTGGGGCGCCGGCCAGCTTGAGGAAGAACTCAGCCGCAACGGCTGGCTCACCGTCCAGGCCGACCCCGAGATCATCTTCAGCGTCCCGCCCGACGATCGCTTTGCCGCCGCCATCCGGCTGCTGGGCATCGACTTCACCATGCTGTCCGGCGAGGCCGGGCATGCCTGATGCCGTGGGGCGTGAACTGCCCCGCGACGGCACGGTCCTGGCATTCGACTACGGCGAAAAAAAGATCGGCGTCGCGCTGGGCAACTTCATCACGCGCGAGGCGCGTGCCCTGACCATCCTCCCCAATATCACCGTCGAAGGCCGCTTCGAGGCCGTGGCGGCGCTGATCCAGGAATGGAACCCGGTGCAGCTGATCGTCGGCATGCCGGTCAACCCGGAAGGGGGCGAGCAACCGTCGATGAAGCTGGCGCGGCGCTTCGGCAACCAGCTCAATGGCCGCTTCGGGCTGCCGGTGGAATGGGTGGACGAGCGCTATACCTCGCGCGCCGCGTCGATGGCCGGCGCCCGCCGCGGCGAGCTCGATGCCGAGGCCGCCCGCATCATCCTGCAACAGTATTTCGACCAATTCCCGCTATGACGCAGATTTCCGTTCCCGACGCCGAGTCGCTGTACCGCAAGCTGCTGGAACAGGCGCAGGCACTGATCCCCGAGTCCGAGCGCGCGCGCTGGTCGGTGGCCGGCATCTATTCCGGCGGCGCCTGGCTTGCCGCGCGGCTGGCGGCGGACCTGCAACTGCCCGATCATGGCGTGATCAACGTCGCCTTCCATCGCGACGACTACGCCAAGAAGGGCCTGCACAGCCAGGCCCAGCCGACCACGCTGCCGTTTTCGGTGGATGACCGCAACATCCTGCTGATCGACGATGTGCTGGCCACCGGCCGCACCATCCGCGCCGCCGTCAACGAACTGTTCGACTACGGCCGCCCCGCGCGCGTGGCGCTGGGCGTGCTGGTCGACCGCGGCGGGCGCCAGCTGCCGATCGCCGCCGACCTGTGCGCCACTGAAATGGCGCTGCCGCCCGGCACGACCCTGGTGCTGTCGCGCCAGGGCGAAGGCGCCGCCGCGCAGTTCGCCTTCGCCACCGAGCCCACCGATTCCGCCACCGGCTGAACCGGCACCCGGGGGCGCCCCGCGCGCCCGAATGCCCGACAGCCCGAAAGCCTGCCCCGAGACCAGCCCACCTCCCGTTTTTTGCCCGCGCCCGACCAGCCATGACCAAGACGTTCCGCAACCCGCAGCTCACCAAGAACGGCGAACTGAAGCACCTGCTGTCGATCGAGGGGTTGTCGCGTGACATGATCACGCACATCCTCGACACCGCCAGCCAGTTCGTCTCGCTGTCCGACTCCGACCGCGATGTCAAGAAGGTGCCGCTGCTGCGCGGCAAGAGCGTGTTCAACCTGTTCTTCGAGAACTCCACCCGCACCCGCACCACCTTCGAGATCGCCGCCAAGCGGCTGTCGGCGGACGTGCTGAACCTGAACATCAACGCCTCGTCGACCAGCAAGGGCGAGTCGCTGCTGGACACCATCAACAACCTGTCGGCAATGTCCGCCGACATGTTCGTGGTGCGCCATGCCAGCTCGGGCGCGCCCTACCTGATCGCAGAACATGTGGCCCCGCACGTGCACGTGATCAACGCGGGCGACGGCCGCCATGCCCACCCGACGCAGGGCCTGCTGGACATGTACACCATCCGGCATTTCAAGAAGGACTTCACCAACCTGACGGTGGCCATCGTCGGCGACATCCTGCACTCGCGCGTGGCGCGCTCCGACATCCACGCGCTGACCACGCTGGGCGTGCCCGAAGTGCGCGCCATCGGTCCGCGCACGCTGCTGCCGTCCGGGCTGGAGCAGATGGGCGTGCGCGTGTTCCACAGCATGGAAGAGGGCCTCAAGGGTGTCGACGTGGTGATCATGCTGCGGCTGCAGAACGAACGCATGAGCGGCGCGCTGCTGCCCTCGGCGCAGGAATACTTCAAGGCCTACGGCCTGACGCCCGAGCGCCTGGCGCTGGCCAGGCCCGACGCCATCGTGATGCACCCGGGACCGATGAACCGCGGCGTCGAGATCGACTCCGCCGTGGCCGACGGCCCGCAGTCGGTGATCCTGAACCAGGTGACCTTCGGCATCGCCGTGCGCATGGCGGTGATGGGCATCGTTGCCGGGAACAACGACTGATGCCGGCCAGCTTGACCCCGCACGCAAGCCAGAACATACCGAACCCGCCAAGCGACACGACAAGCCAAGCTATGAAGATCCACATCAAGGGCGGCCGCCTGATCGACCCCGCCAGCAACACCGACGCCGCGCAGGACCTTTACATCGCCGCCGGCAAGGTCGTCGGCGTGGGCAGCGCCCCGGCCGACTTCACCGCCAACAAGGTCATCGACGCCAGCGGCCTGATCGTGTGCCCTGGCCTGGTCGACCTGTCCGCGCGGCTGCGCGAGCCCGGCTACGAATACAAGGCCACGCTCGAATCCGAAGTGGCCGCCGCCACCGCCGGCGGCGTGACCAGCCTGGTGTGCCCGCCCGACACCGACCCGGTGCTCGACGAGCCCGGCCTGGTCGAGATGCTGAAGTTCCGCGCCCGCACCCTGAACCAGACCCACGTCTATCCGCTCGGCGCGCTGACGCTGGGCCTGAAGGGCGAGACCCTGACCGAGATGGGCCAGCTGACCGAGGCCGGCTGCGTCGGCTTCAGCCAGGCCGAGGCGCCGGTGCGCAACACCCAGGTGCTGCTGCGCGCGCTGCAATACGCGCAGACCTTCGGCTTCACCGTGTGGCTGCGCCCGGAAGACCCGTTCCTCGGCGGCGGCGTCGCCGCCAGCGGCGCGGTGGCATCGCGGCTGGGCCTGTCCGGCGTGTCGGTCATCGCCGAGACCGTGCGCCTGCACACCATCTTCGAACTGATGCGCAGCACCGGCGCCCGCGTCCACCTGTGCCGGCTGTCGTCCGCCGCCGGGCTGGAGCTGGTGCGCCAGGCCAAGCGCGAAGGCCTGAAAGTGACCTGCGACGTCAATATCCACCACGTCTCGCTGACCGACATGGATATCGGCTACTTCAATTCGCAGATGCGCTTTTCGCCGCCGCTGCGCAGCCCGCGCGACCGCGACGCCATCGTTACCGCACTGGCCGACGGCACCATCGACGCGCTGTGCTCGGACCATACGCCGGTCGACGACGACGAGAAGCTGCTGCCCTTCGCCGAGGCCTCGCCCGGCGCAACCGGCCTGGAACTGCTGCTGCCGCTGACCCTGCGCTGGGCCAGCGAGCACAAGGTCCCGCTGGCGCAGGCGCTGGCCCGCATCACCGCCGAGCCCGCCCGCGTGATCGGCCTCAAGGCCGGCACCCTGGCCGTCGGCAGCGCCGCCGATGTATGCGTATTCGATCCGAAGCAAGTGTGGAAGGTCGAGCGCCGCTCGCTCAAGAGCCAGGGCAAGAACTCGCCGTGGCTCGGCTACGAAATGGAAGGCAAGGTCCGCATGACCCTGGTCGGCGGACAAGTCGTCTACGGCAACCACGCCCAGGCATGATCTGGCTGCGCAAGACCGCACTGGTCCTGCACCTGCTGCGCGGGTTGCTGACCTGCGCCTTGCTGTTCCCATGGCTGGGCGTGCGCTCGCGCGAGTGGCATATCCGCCGCTGGTCGCGGCGGTTGTTGCGCATCTGCGGGGTGGAAGTGGAAGTGGTCGACGCCACCGGGGTTGCGCACACCGGCGCGGCGCGGCAGGGGGCGATGGTGGTGTCCAACCATATCTCCTGGCTGGACATCTACGTCATCCACAGCTGGCAGCCGGTGCGCTTCGTCGCCAAGTCCGAGATCCGTAGCTGGCCGCTGATCGGCTGGCTGTGCGACAAGACCGGCACCATCTTTATCGAACGTGGGCGCAAGCGGGATGCGCATCGGGTGCTGCATGACATTACGGATGTGATGCTGCAGGGGGATTTGGTGGGGGTGTTTCCTGAAGGAACGACCACCGACGGAACCTCGGTGCTGCCGTTCCATGCCAACCTGTTGCAGGCGCCGATTTCGGGCGGGCTGCCGGTACAGCCGCTGGGCTTGAACTACCTCGACGCGGCCACTGGCCAGCCCACGCTGGCCGCCGCCTATATCGGCGACACCACGCTGCTGCAGTCGCTCGAAGCGGTCTTGCGTGCGCCGCCGATCAAGGCGCGGCTGGTGATCGGGCCGGCGCTGATGCCGGCCTCGGGAGACCGCCGCGATCTGGCGGCTTCGGCGAGAGAAGTCGTCGCTTATCTCAGCCAGGGCGCGGCGGAGCACGCCGCCACGGTAGCCCAGCGGCTGAACCAACCCCAAGAGCCCGCCAGCGCGCCGCAGCCAGCGTCCGCTGCCATCGGTTAGCCGTCCTGTCGTCCCCGCCAACGCGGGATAGCGATTCAGGCCAGGGGATCGCAATATTGCGGGCAATCCACCTGGATGACAGTGCGCTCGGCAGGGTTCTGCGCCAGTCGCGCCGCCGTCAGTTTGCCACCCCAGACGCACCCCGTATCCAGCGCCATCAGGTTCGGCCGCATGACCAGGCCCAGCGTCGACCAGTGGCCGCAGACCACCGTCACGTCCTCGGTGCGCCGCCCCGGCACGTCGAACCAGGGCATGAACCCTTCCGGCGCCTTGCCCGGGCCATCCTTGGTCTTGAAGTCCATCACCCCGTTGGGCGTGCAGTAGCGCAGCCGGGTGAGGGCATTGACGACCACGCGGTGACGGTCGATGCCGCGTAGGCCGTCGTGCCAGCGGTCGGGAGTGTTGCCGAAGATGTCGGCGAGGAAGCCTTGCCAGTTGGGGCCCTGTAGTTGTTCTTCGATTTCGTGGGAGAGCTCGATTACCTGTGCGGCGGTCCATTGGGGGAGGACGCCGGCGTGGACCAGGAGAAAGTTGTTTTCCAGCAGGGCCAAGGGGCGGTGGCGGAGCCAGGTAAGCAAGTCGTCACGGTCGGGGGCAGTGAGGATGTCGTCGAGGGTGTCGTGGCGGCCTTTCTTGCGGACGCCGGAGGCTACGGCGAGCAGGTGAATGTCGTGGTTGCCGAGGACGGTTTCCGCGCGCTCACCCATGGCGCGGATAGTGCGCAGGGTCTGCAGGGAACCGGGGCCCCGGTTGACGAGATCGCCGACCAGGCGCACCGCTGGCTGCGCCGGCAGGTGAACCAGCAGGGCGTCCAGGGAGGGCGCGCAACCCTGCAGGTCACCGATGGCGTAAAGTGATGAATGGGTAACGTTATTGTTGGGCATCTGGTCCTGTCAGAACAAATTCGCTTCTATTTGTAGTTTTGTGACCGATATACCGTGGCGCGGTTACATGAGGCTACAAAAAGGCGCCGCAGCCACGTAGGCTAGGGCATTCCGTCGGATAGAATACCGCCACTTCTGCAGGCACTTACGGCCCCGCCGTCCAAAAAGAGGACAAGGTGGGCGCTCGGCTTTTGCCGGGTTATCGAAACATATCGAGGCAAGGAGCAAGTTTTGTCCCATATTCTGGTCACAGGGGGCGCCGGATTCATCGGTGCCAATTTCGTTCTCGCCTGGTTGAGCGACAAGTCGGCGGATGGTGTGGTCAACGTCGACAAGCTCACCTACGCGGGGAATCGAAAGACCCTCGCGTCTGTCGAGGACGACCCCCGCCACGTGTTTTCGCAAACCGATATTTGCGACCGTGCCGCACTGGACCAGCTCTTTGCCACCTACAAGCCGCGCGCCGTAGTGCACTTTGCCGCCGAGAGCCATGTTGACCGATCGATCCATGGGCCCGGTGAGTTCATCCAGACCAATATCGTCGGAACGTTTACGCTGCTGGAGGCCGCGCGCGCCTACTGGAGCGGCTTGCAGGAACCGGCCAAGTCCGAATTCCGCTTCCTCCATGTGTCGACCGACGAGGTGTTCGGCTCGTTGAGCGAAACCGATCCGCAGTTCTCGGAAACGACCCCCTACGCGCCCAACAGCCCGTATTCGGCATCCAAGGCCGCATCGGACCACCTGGTGCGCGCGTATCACCATACCTACGGCTTGCCGGTTCTGACGACGAACTGCTCGAACAACTACGGCCCGTATCATTTCCCGGAAAAGCTGATTCCGCTGGTGATCGCCAACGCCCTCGCCGGCAAACCGCTGCCTATTTATGGCGACGGGAAAAACGTGCGTGACTGGCTGTACGTGCGCGACCACTGCTCGGCCATCCGCGAGGTGCTGGCACGCGGCCGCCTGGGCGAAACCTATAACGTTGGCGGCTGGAACGAGAAGACGAACCTGGACGTCGTCCACACGCTGTGCGACCTGCTCGACGAACTGTCGCCCAAGACCACCGGCTCGTACCGTGACCAGGTCACCTTCGTCAAGGATCGCCCCGGGCATGATCGCCGCTATGCGATCGATGCACGCAAGCTGGAACGCGAACTGGGCTGGAAGCCGGCCGAGACGTTTGAAAGCGGGCTGCGCAAGACGGTCCAGTGGTACCTGGATAACCAGGCATGGGTGCAGGACGTGATGTCGGGGGAGTATCGGAATTGGGTGGCGAAGCAATATGCCGCTTGAGTCCGGCATGTTTCCGAGGATCCTGCTCATTGGTGCCAATGGTCAACTAGGATTCGAGCTGACGCGCAGCTTGGCCTTGCACGGAACCGTGGTGGCGGTGGACCGCCGCCAATGCGATCTGACCGATGCCGAGAGCGTGCGCGGCGCAGTCAAGGCAGCGCGCCCGGACATCATCGTCAATGCCGCCGCCTATACGGCTGTCGACCTTGCGGAACGGGAGACCGACCTGGCCAATGCTGTAAATGTGGTCGCCCCGGGAATCCTGGCTGAGGAAGCCGCGCAACTCGGCGCGCTGGTCGTTCACTATTCGACTGATTACGTATTCGACGGCGAGAAGGCCGGTGCATATGTCGAGACCGACGTGCCGAATCCGTTGTCCGCTTATGGCAAGTCGAAGCTGGGCGGCGAGCGCATGGTCCAGGCTGCGACAGCAAACCACCTGATCTTCCGTACGAGCTGGGTATACGGCTTGCATGGCGGCAATTTTCTGAAGAGCATCGTCCGTGCCGCTACGATTCGCGAATCCCTGAGCGTGGTGTCTGATCAGTGGGGTGCCCCGACCCCGGCCTCGCTGGTTGCTGACATCACGGCTGTTGCCGTGGGCCGGTACCTGAATCGAACGGAGCAGGATTTCGTTCCCGGTGTTTATCACCTGGCTGCGCTAGGCGAGACCAACTGGTGCGACTATGCAAAACTGGTCGTCCGGTATCTGGCGGACAATGGTGTGCCTCTGTCGCTTAGCGCGGACAACATCCGTGCGATCACTGCAAAGGAATACGGCAGCCCCGCACTAAGGCCGGCAAACTCGCGTCTCGATACCTCAAAGCTGAGGGACGGGTTTGGCATTGCGATCCCCGAGTGGCACCGCGACGTGGAGCGTACCCTACGCGAATTCATCGATATTGCGGAATTCGCACTGGTGACGGATGCCTGCAAGACCTCTAAAGAGTAGACATGAAACGTAAAGGCATAATTCTGGCTGGTGGCTCCGGCACCCGTCTGTATCCCATCACGCGATCGGTGTCTAAGCAGCTGCTTCCCGTTTACGACAAGCCGATGATTTATTACCCGCTGAGCACGCTGATGCTCGCAGGTATTCGAGACATCCTGGTGATTTCGACGCCGCAAGATACACCGCGCTTTACCGAAATGCTGGGTGATGGCAGCCAGTGGGGCCTGAACCTCGAATACGCGGTGCAACCGTCCCCGGATGGGTTGGCCCAGGCTTTTGTTATCGGGAAGTCTTTCGTCGGATCGGATCCCTCAGCGCTGATTCTTGGCGATAACATTTTTCACGGCCACGATCTGGCCAAGCAATTGCAGCGCGCCGCGTCGCGCGAAGCGGGCGCTACCGTTTTTGCCTATCATGTGCATGATCCGGAGCGTTATGGCGTTGTCGAGTTCGATGCGAATTTCCGTGCCTTGTCTCTGGAAGAAAAGCCGGCGCAGCCTCGCTCCAATTATGCGGTGACTGGCCTGTACTTCTACGACAATCAGGTCTGCGATATCGCGGCGGATATCAAGCCTTCGGCGCGTGGTGAACTGGAAATCACGGACGTGAACAAGCGCTACCTCGAAGCCGCCCAGCTGGAAGTCGAGATTATGGGGCGCGGCTACGCCTGGCTGGACACCGGTACCCATGATTCGCTGCAGGAGGCCGCCACATTCATTGCAACACTGCAGAAGCGGCAGGGGCTGATGGTGGCGTGTCCGGAAGAGATTGCCTTCCGCAACCAATGGATTTCGGCAGAGACGATGCAGAAGATTGCGGCGGAATTGGCAAAGAACGGTTATGGCCAATACCTGCAGCAGGTATTGAAGGAGTCGATTGCATGAGCATGAATATTGTCAAGACGGCTTTGCCCGAGGTGCTTATCCTCGAGCCCAAGGTTTTCGGTGACGACAGGGGCTTTTTCTTTGAGAGCTTCAATGCGCGCCAGTTCGAGGAGGCCACGGGGCTGAAGCGGGATTTTGTACAGGACAACCATTCGCGCTCCGCGAAAAATGTCCTCCGTGGCTTGCACTACCAGATCCAGCAGCCCCAAGGGAAGCTGGTGCGCGTGGTGGCCGGTACGGTGTACGACGTGGCAGTTGATATCCGCCGGAGTTCGCCGAATTTCGGCAAGTGGGTGGGTGTCGAACTCTCGGCTGAGAACAAGCGCCAGCTGTGGGTGCCCGAAGGCTTCGCACACGGCTTTGTGGTGCTGTCGGAAAGCGCGGAGTTCCTCTACAAGACCACCGACTACTATGCCCCGCAGTTCGAGCGATCGCTGCGCTGGGACGATCCGGCACTCGCCATCGAGTGGCCAATCGACGGGGCCCCAGTGCTTTCGAAGAAAGATGAAAACGCGCCGGCTTTCGCAGTTGCCGAATTGTTTGAATGATCAAATAGATATCTGAATTCCTGGGAGAAAAAAATGGCAATCCAATTGTTCGTACCCAATTTCCGTGTCCAAGAATGCCTGAAAGAGATCCAGGAATGCCTGGAGAAAGGCTGGACCGGGCTCGGCTTCAAGACCAACGCCATGGAAGAAGCCTGGAAGTCCTACACCGGGCTGCCGTACGCGCATTTCCTCGGTTCGAATACCGTTGGCCTGCACCTCGCCTTCGAACTGTTCAAGACCAAGTATGGCTGGGCGGACGGCGATGAGGTCATCACCACGCCGCTGACTTTTGTTTCTACCAACCATGCCATCTTGTATTCCGGGCTGACGCCGGTCTTCGCCGATGTCGACGACTCGCTGTGCCTGGATCCGGACAGCATTGCCGAGCGCATCACCGATCGCACCCGCGCTGTAATCTTTGTCGGCCTGGGTGGCAATGTCGGCCAGTATGACAAGGTGGTCGCACTGTGCAAGGAAAAGGGCATCAAGCTGGTGCTCGACGCGGCCCACATGTCCGGCACTCGCTATCACGGGCGCCACGTAGGCCACGATGCCGATGTGACTGTGTTCAGCTTCCAGGCCGTGAAAAACCTGCCGACCGCCGACTCGGGCATGATCTGCTTCCAGGAAGCTGAAGATGACGAACGCGTTCGCAAAATGACGTGGCTGGGCATCAACAAGGACACGTTCGCGCGTACCACGACGCAGGGGGCATACAAGTGGATGTACGACGTGGAAGAGGTTGGCTACAAGTACCACGGCAACTCGATCATGGCAGCGATCGGCCTGGTGCAACTGAAGTACCTGGACAACGACAACGCGTACCGCCGCCAACTGGCAAACTGGTATGAGGAACTGCTGTCGGGCCATGACAATATCCGCCTGACGACGATTACCGAAGGCTGTGATTCGTCGCGTCACCTGTTCCAGATTCGTGTAAAGAACCGCGACGAACTCATGCTGGCGCTGCACGAGCATGAGGTCTATCCAGGCGTCCACTACCGCGACAATACCGAATACCGGATGTACGCCAGCGGCAAGGGCAAATGCCCGCGCGCACATGCAGCCAGCAACGAAGTGCTGTCGCTGCCCATGCACATGGGTATCAGCCGCAACGACGTCGAATTCGTCTGCGAACTGGTTCGCAAGTACGCTGCATGAAGCCGATCTTCGAGCCATTCGAAGCCAAGGGGGTGCGTCTGCGCCCCCTTGCGACGGAAGACCTTCCATTGACGCTGGCATGGCGCAACCGCGAGGGCGTCAGGCAGCAGTTCATCTTCTCCCAGGTTCTGACTCTCGAAAGCCACCAGGGCTGGTTTCGAAAGTACTCCGAGAAACCAGACGACTTCGTGTTCGTAGTGCAGGACCCGGAGACCGGCGCGCTGGTCGGCCAAGTTGCGATCTACGACGTGAACGGGTCGACTGGGCGCGCCGAAATTGGGCGCTTCGTCGTGGCGCCTGAGGCCGCCGGGCAAGGGAAGATGCGCCGTGCGATCGAGGCGTTGTTGGTGTTCGGACGCGACAAGCTTGGTTTGTCTAAGGCTTACCTTGAGGTACTGGAATCGAATTTCCATGCTGCTCGCATTTACGAGAAGCTGGGCTTCGTGGAAACAGGCCGCCGGGATGGGCGGGTCGCAATGGAGCGTGTACTAGATGACAGTCTATAACAGCAGCCGCAAGCATCCGCTGACGGAATATGCTGCTGCAGCCAAACTGTGGCGTGTGTGGCTCCATATGGGGGTACAGGACGTCAAGGGGCGGTTTCGGAATTCGATTTTGGGCCCGCTTTGGATTCTTATTAATCTTTCGGCCACTATGGCGGCGGTCGGGATTATTTTCGGAAGGCTTTTTCATCAGCCGATGGAAGAGTTCCTGCCGTTCCTGACGCTGGGCCTCGCCATTTGGGGTTTCATGACTTCCGCGTTGACAGAAGGGGGCTCCGCCTTTGTCAATGCCGAGGGTTATATTAAGCAATTTTCCTTCCCGAAAGTTACTTACCTGTATCGGGCTATGGTGCCCTACATCGTAGTATTCGGTGTGGGTATGCTGGTGTTTCTAGCTGTTGCTCTTGCCTATGGTCGGAGATTCGAAGCCGGTGCGTTGTGGTTCTTCCCAGGCTTTTTGCTGTTTATTGTCATCAATTTCCTCCATCTGGTTATCGTTTCGCACCTCGGTGCCAGGTACCGCGATTTGCCGCACCTGTTGAGTGGGTTGATTCAGATCGGCTTCTACGTGACGCCGGTGATGTACACCGTCACTATGTTGAAGGACCGTGGGCTCGGTTTTATCTATCAATACAATCCGCTTTACTACCTGATCGAAATCGTCAGGTATCCGCTGCTCAATAACGCTTCTCCGCCCGATGAGGTGTGGATGGTTGCCATTGGCTATGCCATTCTGATTGGCGTCGTCGCGTTTGCAGTGATGAAGCGCATGTCTCATCGCATCGTCTACGTTCTATGATCCCCGAGTTGAAGATCAGTTTGCGCGATGTACGCGTTCGCTTTGATGTATCCATGCGGCAGGATAGCCTGAAGGGTGCGCTGCTGAATGCTTTCCGTCCCAAGGCCAAGGAACGGATTGAATTCGTGGATGCATTGAAGGGAATTAACCTTGAAATCGCGCACGGGGAACGTGTGGGGTTGGTTGGTCTGAATGGCGCCGGTAAAAGTACTATCCTCAAGGTGATGGCTGGCATTTACCCGCCAACCTCAGGTGAAACAGAGATAGTTGGGCATGTTTCGCCGATGTTTGAATTGGCGACGGGTTTTGAGATGACCCAAACTGGCTGGGATAACATCCGAATTCGCGCGATGCTGCTGGGACTCGCTCCCGACGAAGTGGAGGCGCGCATTCACAGCATTGCTGAATTTTCGGAGCTGGGTCATTTCCTGGATTATCCTGTAAAAACATACTCGGCAGGCATGTTCATCCGGTTGGCATTCTCCGTATCTACTGCCATTAATCCCGAGATATTATTGCTGGATGAAGTCATGGGGGCGGGGGACTTGGTATTTGCTGACAAGGCAAAGCGCCGAATGTACGAATTCATGGAGCAAGGTAAGATTCTGGTTTTTTCAAGTCATAGCCTGCCACTGGTTGAGGACTTCTGTGAACGCGTTATCTGGTTGCGCAAAGGAGAGGTAGCAATGGATGGGCCTACTGCTGAAGTACTTGCTGAATACACACGGCGCGGCGGGCAGTAGTCTTCAACTGAGGTTCATATAAGCGGAAATTAAGATGCGTGTTTTGGCAATCAGCCCGACAGCCGGCTTGGCGGGTATCGATCAAACGTTTCGAGCCCTTTGTCTCGGTCTCGCGGAGAAGGGACATCACGTGGTCGCGGTGCTGCCTCCCGAGGCAAAAATTGCCCCCCAGCTTAATTTTGGTGGTGTTCAGGTCACACGTTCCAGTTATTTGAAATGGTGGTTTAATCCAGGTTTTTCAGACGACAATATTGGTTACTGTCTGGACCGCTCGCGCGAGAGTATCGATTTTCTGGTGCGGTTGATCAGGCGCACCAACCCTGACGTGATTGTGAGCAACACCAGCGTGTTTCTGGATGGCTATTTTGCGTCGCGAATTACCGGTCGTCCTCACATTGGTCATATTCACGCCTTGTTCGTCGACAACATCTATACCACGATGTCCGGCGAGTTCAAGGAATCGATCTATCGCTTGCTGGCGAGCGGTGGCGGCCACATTGTCGTTCCAGCGCAGTCATTACGTGAATCGCTGAGTGAGTTGGGTTTGGGGGGCAGCGTATCAGTGGTGCATAATGGCGTCGATATCAAGCGGTTCTCGCCTTCAGTTGCCCGTCGTAGTGCGGACGGAATATTCCGCATTTTGCAGTTGGGGCATTTTAACGACAACAAGAATCAAATGATGCTGCCAGATGTGGCCATGGACATGCTACGTCGGGGTTGTGCAGGCTTTCAGTTCGCTTTGGTCGGACCGAGCGAACCGCAGTATTACGATGCTCTGCATGAGAAGATCATGCGGAACGATCTTGCCAAGTATTTTGATTTGCGTAAGCAGGTGGATGATCCGCTGGATTGTCTTGGCTCGTCAGACATCTATGTAAATACCTCGACGACCGAGACTTTTCCGGTCTCGTTGCTTGAGGCACAGGCTTGCGGCCTGCCGGTGGTAGCAACGCCGACCATCGGTGCGCGGGAGATCATCCGCGATGGAGAAGATGGATATCTCGTAGCGAGTGCTAGCGAAATGGCGGCGAAACTCTGCGAGTTGATGTCGGACCGCCCCAAGGTTGAAGATATGGGGAAGCGCGCCAGGGCCAACATTGAAGCACGCTTTTCTAGCCGAGTATATGTGGATGAGTTCGAGAAGGTTTTGGAACGGGCCGCCACGCAAAGCCAGCAACCGGACGATCGATGGATGAGGGAAGTCTTCTTCCGTGTTCCGTCCCGTCGCGAGCGGGTAAGGGTTGCGGTAATTGTCCCTGACCGTTCGCAGACGTCTTTTGCGTTGCTGGTGGAAAAGCCATTCGACCAGTTCAGGCGTGAAGACAAGGGCTTTGAATACACTGTATATGACCTTTCCGAGCTTCATAAGATCAAGCTCGAAGAAGTTGAGCTGGTGTACGTGTTGCGCATCTATACCGCGCCGGTCATCGAGATTGTTCGCGGTGCCAAAGCTCTTGGTATCCCCGTGGCATTTGAGACCGATGACAATTATTTCGCGCTTCAGTTCCACAACGGCGAACCGAGCCATGGCCAGTTTGAGAACCAGGATCTCGCAGATCTGATCTCTCTGGCCGACCGCACGGCAGTGTACTCGGCGGCGATGCGCGATGCCGCCGTGGAGCACTGCGATCGGGTAGAGGTCTTCCGGCCCTATCAGCTGCTACCGGCGGAAAAGCCGAGGTACAAGGCAACCTCGGTAATTGGCTTCATGGGTAGCCTGAAGAAGGATGTGGATTTCGAGTTTGTGATCCCGGCACTGCAGAGGATCTTGGCAGAAGATCCCAATGTTTCGCTCGAGTTCTTCGGCTTCGTGCCGGCTGAATTCGAGCGAAATGAGCGCGTTGTGTCGCATCCTTTTAATCCGGACTACGATCAGTTCATCTCGTTTTTCCGTTCGAGGCAGTGGGCCGTGGCACTGGCACCGCTAGCCGATACGGAGTTCAATCGTAGTAAGACAAATAATAAATATCGTGAATACGCCGCGGCGGGATTTCCGGGCGTTTACTCGGATGTTGAAACCTATCGCAACTATGTCAAACATGAGGTGACTGGCTGCCTGGCTCCCAACGATGAGGAGGGCTGGTATCGCGCCATCCGGACGGTCCTCTACAACGAAGATCTTGCGAAGCGCATCGTGTGCGCTGCCTATGACGACATTGCGCGCAGCTTCTCCTTCGAGGACCATTGCATAAACAAGAAGGGATTGATCTACCAGCTTGTCAATGAGCGGCGGGCGCGTGCTGATATCCGCTCCATGAGCCAGAAAACGGTTTGGAGTGTTCCAACGCCGCTCAGCCTTCGCTCGAGCCTGGATCTGGATGGCAAGGATTTCGTGGCTGCTGCGTTTAGTGGCTTGGCAGGTATGGTGGCAGGTGTGTCGACCATTCCCATGATGGATTTCGCGGATGGCGACGGCGTGATCGGTGCGGAAATCGTTGTCAATAATGAGATTGCAGCCCAATCCGTTATTCCGCTCAATCACGTCAAAAACAGATCGTTCCTCCGACTCAGTTTTGGGAAACGCATCGAGGTCGAGGGCACCGACAATGTCGAGATACGCATATTTACGCGTGGTGCAACTAGCCGTATTTCACTGGCTGGAGCGGCCCGTCTTAGCGGCATCCGCCGCCGTATAGTGCCGGCTATCGGCCTTGAGTTATCTGATGAATGCTGAATCGGCGTATGTCGGCGCGCCCCTTTACGCCAATGCCGGGCAAGATCTGTATGAGTGATGACGGTAGCCTCGGCGCTGACCAGGGTGCTGCCGAAGCTGCGCCAATGCTACAGGCCCGCCTTGTTATCGAGGGCGAGATTCCGACAACTCATATCATCGGCCGACTGATTGGCGAAGCGGCCGGTAATGCGGAGGGGGTTTGCAAGTTGCTCGTATCGAACTTCCTGCCTGGTCGGATGCAGAGTAATGCTATTCCATTGCTTATTCGCGTCGGCGATCCCTCCGCCGCGCCGATGGTGAAATGGATGCTGCGTCGCAAGATCCCATATCTTTACTACATCGATGACAACTTCTGGGAGCTGCAGGGCGAAGGGCCGCTGATTGCCTATTACCAGGCTAAGGAAGTGCGGGAGACCCTCGAACTTGTAGTTCGCAATGCCCATACGGTTATCGTCAACTCACCCCACCTCGGGAAATACTTGCGAGATCATTTTGCCGCGTCGGTCATCGTCTTGCCTGCGCCTTTCGACTTCAGCCTCTTGTCAAGGCTGGAGCCGCCGCCTGCGCATGAACATGAGGTGCGCATCGGATTTGCGGGGAGCGCTACACGTGAAAAAGACTTCATCGCTGTTCTTCCGGCGCTGGAGCGAGTGCTTGCTGAAAGGCCTCAGGTGACAATGCATTTCTTTGGTTACTGTCCTCCGCTGCTTCACGGCAAGGACCGCGTCGTCTATCACCCCCATATGGGAAGTTATGAAGACTTCATCCGGTTCAAGCATGCCAGCGCCCTGGATATCGGGCTGGCTCCCATGGCGGATACGGAGTCGAACCGATACAAGACCAATAACAAGTACCGTGAATATGGCGCACTGGGCATCGCGGGCGTCTATGCGGACAGCCCGCCTTACCGGGACTCAGTGAAGAACGGTGTTACTGGCCTGATCGTGCGGCAGGATGCCGAGGCCTGGTACCGGGCAATCGTCGGGTTGGTGGACAACCCGCAGCAGCGTGCGGCGATGGCGGCGGCGGCATACGAGGACGTCCGAAAGCACTATGCACAGGATGTGGTCGCCATGCAGTGGCGGGCCTTGTTGGAAGAATTCCAGCGCTCAGTACGGATGCCGCGCCTGAGTCGTGCGGCAATAAGCGCCGATACATGCTGGATTCGCGGAGCTGGCTGGCTGGCGCGGCAGAAGCTGAGGGTACACCTGCGCTATGTTCGTGCCAGGTCCTTGCTAGCCCGAATGGTCCGCACTATTCAAGGTCGGATGAAGGGGGCGGCATGAGCGAAGCGCAATTTATCATGCCACCCGGCGTCGCGCCTGTTGAAGCTTGCAGCACCGCTGCCGTCGTCGTTACTTTCAACCCGGACGAGCCTGTTTTCCGGCGGCTGCTGCAGGCCACCTTGCGGCAGGTCGAAACAGTTGTGGTCGTCGACAACGGATCCGTGCGAGTCGATGTCGCCGCCATGTGCTGCTCAGAAGATGCCGGGGCTGGACGTGTTCGCTACGTGCCGCTGGGTACCAACCTCGGCATCGCTGCAGCCCAAAACCGCGGTATCGAAGCCGCAAGAGCCGCCGGAGCCGAATACGTGCTCTTGCTGGACCACGACAGTGTGCCGGCCGACAACATGGTTGCCGCGCTGCGGCAAGCCGACCGGCAACTGCGCGACGCCGGTGTCGAGGTCGGCGCCGTGGGTGCGGTGGCCCATGACCGCCGCACCGGCACGACATCCAAGGTGGTGCGCATGGTGCGCGGTCGCGTGCAGCGGCTTGCCAGCCAGACCTCAGAGCCGTATATCGAGGCCGATTTCCTGATTGCTTCCGGCACCATGATTGCCATCTCGGTGCTGGAGCGCTACGGCATGATGGACGAGGGCTACTTTATCGACCACGTCGATACGGAATGGTGCCTGCGCGTCAAGGCCCGGGGCATGCGGCTCTTTGCGATTCCGGGAGCGCGGCTGGAGCATGCGCTGGGGGATCACGTCGTGCGTGTATGGCTGGGCCGCTGGCGCGAGGTGCCTGTGCATTCTCCGGCGCGCGACTACTACATGTTCCGAAATACCGTGCGCATGCTGCTGACGACCCCGATGAGCTTTGCATGGCGTATTACCCATGTGTTCCGTTTGTCGCAGTTTGCGGTGTTCTTCGGGCTCGGCATGTCGCCACGCCTGCAGCGGATCCGATTGATGACCCGAGGCATCATCGACGGCATAAAGGGCCGCGGGGGTGTGTTGGTGGAAGCGAGGCCGGGCCGTGGAAGCAACCGCTAAGCTGTTGACGGTTTCCCTGGTCAGCCACGGCCAGGCAGAACTGATGCGTCCGCTGATCCAGCAATTGTCGGCGATCGCCCATGAGCTGCCCCTCAAAGTGGTGGTTACCGAGAACTTGCCCGAAGGCCGCACTTCCGACGGGAGGTTCGGTGATCTCGACATCCGGTATATCCAAAATGCCGAGCCGAAGGGTTTCGGGGCAAACCACAACGCAGCCTTCGCTTTTTGCGACACGCCATATTTCTGCGTGGTCAATCCCGATGTCCGGTTGATCGAGAATCCCTTTCCTGCGCTATTGGCGCAAGCCCGGGCGCGGCCAGGGGTTGTCGCGCCGCGTGTGGTAGCCAACGACGGCAGCGTCGAGGACAGTGCGCGAAAAGTGCCGCGACCACTGGTTTTGCTGCGACGGGCGCTGACCCGATTGGCCAATAGGCGGATGCCTCCAGATTACACCGGCGACGGCACTGTTCCGGTTGACTGGGCTGCCGGCATGTTTCTTCTCTTTGACGCCGGTGTATTCCAGCGGCTGGGAGGCTTTGACGACCGGTACCACCTCTATTGCGAAGATGTGGACGTTTGCCTGCGCACATGGCTGAATGGAGGGAGCGTCCATCTGGCCAATGATGTCATCGTGATGCATGATGCCCGCCGTGATAGCCACCGCCGGCTGCGCTATCTCCGCTGGCATCTGGCGAGCATGATGAGGCTGTTTACGTCCTCCGCCTACTGGCGGTTCCGCTTGCGCCATGTCGCCGCCGGCAATTGAACATTATTAGAACGATTCCATGTTCGATTTCTTCTGGGTTCCAGCTTTTGCCTTCCTGGTTTCTGCGCTGAGCGTTTTGCTGCTGCGGCCAGTGGCTATGGTCGGCGGGCTGCTGGATCGCCCCGACAACCGCAAGCGGCACCACGGAGCCGTGCCCCTGGTCGGCGGCATTGCCGTCACGCTGGCGGTCTGGGCGGGTTGCCTGCTGTTCATGCGCAACCAGGGGTATTACGTCGCCCTGCTGGGTGGCCTGACCTTGCTCGCCTTTGTTGGCCTGATCGACGACATGCAAGGCATGTCACCGGTGGCCAAACTGGGCGCACAAATCTTTGCGGCGATCCTGATGACATCATGGGGCGGCGTCTATCTGACGTCGCTGGGCGATATCTTCGGCCGGCGCGAGATCGAGCTGGCGAACTGGGCCATCCCGCTCACGCTTTTCGCTGTGGTCGCCGTCATCAATGCCATGAACATGAGTGACGGGCTCGATGGCCTGGCCGGCGGACTTTCGCTCATTGTCTTTGGCTGGTATGCGTACCTGGCCGGAGAGCTTGGAAATCTGGCTGCGCAGCGTGTATGCGTGATTTTCTGCGGGGCTATCCTCGGCTTCTTGATCTTCAATATGCGCAACCCTTTCCGGGGCAAGTTGCGCGTGTTTCTCGGCGACGCAGGCAGTCTGATGCTTGGATATGGCATCGTCTGGTTTGCGGTGGAGTTGTCGCAGCCGACCTACAACAACGGGCTTCATGTGCCGCCGGTCGTGATGCTCTGGGTGCTGGGCTTTGTGCTGATCGACTTGCTGGTGGTTGTCATTCGGCGCGCATTAAAGCGCCGCAATCCGCTGTCCGCTGACCGGACCCATTTGCATCACGTACTGCTTCGCCTTGGCCTGAGCCCGGATGCCATTGTCTGGGTCATCCTGATCAGCAACGCCTTGCTGGGCTTCGCCGGTGTTTACGGCTGGAAGCATGGGGTCTCGGAGCAACTGCTGTTTCTTTCGTTCCTTGGTGTCACTGGGCTTCATTTGTTGCTGATGCGAAACGCATGGCGTTGCCTGCGCGTTGGCCGCCGCATCGTGCTGCGCGGCAAACGCAGTCTCAACTCTGGCAATAACGGCGAGTAAGGGCCAGCTCCAGGTACTTGGTTCTGGTCAGGCGGAAATTGCCGCGTTGATAGCGGTGGCGCGGAAGCGAAAGACCAGGACCAGGCCAAACACAACGGCGACGGCATTGGCTGCCGCATAACCGGCCACGGCGCCGCGCGCGCCAAGATGAGGAATTGCAACCAGGTCGACCACGACCGTGGTGGCAAGTACCAGTCCCCACTTGATGGCCACCCAGCGCGGCTTGCGCAGATATATGGGCAACAGACTCAGTCCCACGTCGGCAAACACCAGGATTGACGCCAGGGCAGCCAGCTGCAACAGATCCGCGGTTTCGCCGAAGGCCTTGCCGTAAAGCAGGTTCACGATTGGCTCCGCGCAAAGTGCCAGCATGATGGCGCCGGCCGCACCCATGACGGTCATGCCTGCGGCAACGCGAAGCACATTGCGGCGCGCCGCAATGCCGGACCGCTGCGCAAATACGTAGAGCGGCGCGACGCCCGCAGCCAGGATGGTGGCGAGGGTTGTGAAGTTGTCGAGTATTTGCATGGTGGCCGCGTAAGTACCCAGTTCGGCCAGCGGTACAGCCGGTTTCAGGATCAACTGATCGGCCCGGCGGGCGGCAACCATCAACATGAAGCTGATCCAGAACAACGCGCCGTCGTACACTAACTCACGAGTCATGGTTGGGTCATGCGTTGGGATCGTTTTCGGCGCCCGAGAGAGGTAGTACCACGTCAGCAGCACCGCAGCGATCAATGGCTCGATCGCGAACGCGCCTGCGTACGCCGAGACAAGCTCGATGCCGGCGAAATACAGGGTTGCGATCAGGCCGGCCTTGGCGGCAAGGGCAATCAGGTTGAACACGACATTGGGACGATTGTGGGTGCGTGCCTGCATCCATGCGATGGCCACGCCGAACGGCTCTCGCATCATGACCGCCGTCCCGAGGATTGCTGCGGGAATCCAGGTATCGGCGGGCTGCTGCGTGACGGCCAGCCAAAGGCACATCAACACATAGCCAGCGATGCCGGCGCTCAGCCGAATGGCGAAGACGTGTGCGACCAGAATATGCCTGGCTTCTGGCGTCCCCATCGCCACCAACCTTGGCACCACCACCTCCGCCGAACAAATCAACGGTATCGACGCCGCAATAAACACCAGCGACTGCGCATACTGGAAATGCGCGAACCCCTCCGTCCCCAGCGCCCGTGCCAGCATGGCGACGACGCCGATCCCCACGACCACCTGCAGGCCACGGTCGGCCAGCATCCACAGCAGGTTGCTTGCGACTCTGCGGCGCATCAGGACTGTTTCCTCAGGCTGCGGTATTGCGCCAGCCATTGCCGCGCCACACCGTTCACGTCGAAATGGCCGACGATCCGCTGGCGGCGACGGTCGCGTTCGGTTTCGGTGCCGGGCAGGCACGCGATGGCGTTGCGCAAGGCGCTCGCCAAGGCCTGCGGATTGCCCGTGGGCGTCAGCGTGGCGGTGTCTCCCGCCAGTTCGGATACCCCTGCCGCGGCGGTCGCCACGACCGGTAGACCGCTGGCGAGCGCTTCGCCTACCGCCAGCGGCATGCCTTCGATGCGCGACGACAGCACGAAGACATCGGCGGCGCGCAGCAGCTCCGGGATGTCGTTGCGGGCGCCGGCCAACAGTACGGCATGATCCAGCCCGTGCCGGGCGACCTGATGCGCCAGCGCATCGCGCAGCGGGCCATCTCCGGCAATCATGAGTCGCGCCTTGGGCAAGTCGTGGCTGACCTCGGCGAAGGCCTCGATCAGCATGGCCTGGTCTTTCTCCGGTACCAGCCTGCCGACATTGAGGACCAGCCGGTCGTCGGGCCCCAGCTCGAGGTTGCGCCGCGTCTGTTCGCGCGAAGCCTGGTCCGGGCGAAAGCGGCTGGTATCGATGCCGTTCGGCATCACGATCACGCGCCCGTCTGGCACGGCGCCGCTGGCTACCATCGCCATACGGCCGGCGTCGCTGACGTGGGTCGTCAGGGCGCACCAGCGGTCCGTGACGCGGTAGGCGAGGGCGCGCAGGCGGCCGCCTTCGCGTGCGCTGTGCGCCGAGCAGATGACTGGCGGCATGCGTCCGGTCCGGGCCAGCACCCGGGCGAAAAGGTTGGCGTGGACCATATGGGCGTGGATGACGTCCGGGCGCGATTGCTGCACGAGCAGGCGGGCCTTGCGCAGCGCCGCCAACATCGATACCGGAGTCTTGCGCATGTCCAGTTCGGTGACGTGGATGGCGGCAGGCAAGTCGATCTCCTGCCCCTGAGTCAGGCTGAGGATGGCGACCTCGTTGCCCAGTGCCAGGAAGGCGCGCGCCAGCGCCGCGATTTGCTGCTCGGCGCCGCCCAGCTTGAGGCCTGTGGTGATGACAAGGATGCGCAATGGCGCCGGCGCGGCTGTCTCGTCGACGCTGCCCATCAGCGGGCTCCGTAGCCGGTCGCGAGCGT
Organism: Cupriavidus taiwanensis; assembly: GCF_900249755.1. Lineage (NCBI taxonomy): Bacteria > Pseudomonadati > Pseudomonadota > Betaproteobacteria > Burkholderiales > Burkholderiaceae > Cupriavidus > Cupriavidus taiwanensis. The sequence goes on along the minus strand of NZ_LT976853.1, from coordinate 2,810,135 downwards.
CCTCAGCGTCTTCACCCCGATCAGCAGATCCAGTGCCAGCGCACAGTGCTTGACGTAATACAGGTCATAGCTGAGCTTGGTCACGGTCTCTTCATGGCTGCCGGCATAACCCTGCTGGACCTGCGCCCAGCCGGACAGGCCCGGCCGCACCAGGTGGCGGTACGGGTAATAGGGAATGGTCTCGGAAAACCGGTCGACCATCGGCGCCTGCTCCGGCCGCGGGCCGATCAGGCTCATGTGCCCGAGCAGCACGTTCCACAGCTGCGGGATCTCGTCCAGGCGGTACTTGCGGATAATGCGTCCGACACGGGTCACGCGCGGATCGCGCTGTGCGGCGAACAGGGCCGGCGCGCCGGCGTCGACGCCCATGCTGCGGAACTTGAGCATGACGAAGGGCTTGCCGAACAGGCCCACGCGTTCCTGCCGGAAGACGGCGCCACCGGGGGTTTCCAGCCGGATAGCCAGCGCCACCGCCAGTCCCAGCGGCACGGCAAGCGGCGCCAGGCAGGCGACGGCCACGATATCGATGGCGCGCTTCAGGTAGCCGTAGAGGTAGTGCGAGGCGTAGTCGTCCAGGAAGTTCTCGTCGATATGCGCCAGCCCGACGCGGCCGGTCAGCATTTCGCCGACGCGCTCCACCGAATACATGCGGACATGGCTCATCTTGTAATGCGCGAGCAGCCGCGTGCGTTCGGGGTCGCCGGTGGCGCTGCGCTCGACCATCAGGCCGTCGAAGTGCCTGGCGTCCTCGAGCGATCCGACCGGTTCGAAGCGGATGCGGGCCGGTGCCGCTGCGCCCGGCATGGCGAGGATGGCCTCGAGCTGGGCCAGCGTGCCCGGATCGGTATAGCCGAACAGCGGCACGTAGTTCTGCACGAAACGTCGATAGCCGGTCCAGAGCCACGCCAGCGTGATCAGGTAGGACAGCAGCAGGGCGCCGCGGGAATATTCGATATGGAAGGCGGCAAACACGAAGAGCAGGCCGCAGAACGGCAGCGTCGCGGCAAGCCCGGCCAGGCTGTTGCCCTCCATCGCCGGCAGGTGCAGCGAGCGATGCAGCAGCATGAACGCGACCAGGTACGGGATGACCGACCAAAGCAACGTGCGGGTGAACACGTAGGTCACGATACCGGCGCGGTGCGCCATTTCTGCGCCGACCGCGCTCAGCGCGAACAGCGCCAGGCCAAGCACTGCCCAGGCCACCATCCTGCTGACGCGGCGCACGGTCTCGGAGCCACCGGTGCGCATGCGCAGGGCGCGGTGCCGCATGCTGTCGGTCTTGATGGTCATGACGTCGGCACCCGCGCGGCGCGTGGCGTTCGGGCGAGGGCGTCGCGGTAGACGGACCAGGTGGCTTCGGTCATGCGCTCGAGTCCATAGCATTGTTCCCAGCGCTGGCGCGCACCGCGGCCAAGCGTCGCGCGCAGGGCGCTGTCGTCGGCAAGGCGGCGCAGCGCTTCGGAGAATGCGATCTCGTCATCGTGATTGACCAGCAGCCCGACGCGGTCGCCGTCGAGTTGCTCGCGAATGCCAGGCAGGTCCGAGGCGACGACCGGCAGTCCGGCTCGCATCGCCTCGAGCACGGACAGCGGGAAGCCTTCGTGGTCCGACGCCAGCACAAAGGCCTGGGCCGAAGCCAGCAGCGCCGGCACTTCCGTGACGTTGCCGGGAAACTCCACGCGACCCGGCGCCAGTTGTTGCGCCAGCTGCTGCATGGCGTGGCGTTGCGGGCCATCTCCCACCAGGGTCAGCACGCATGATTCCAGCCCTGCCCGCGCGAACGCGCGAATCGCCGCGTCCTGGCGCTTGGGCGCGGCAAAGCGCGCCACCATCACAATCCTCCGCAGGGGGGCTTGCGGGTCGGCGCGATGGGGTGTATCGGGGATGCCGTTTGGAATGACCAAGATGCGTTCGGCGGGAAGCGGAAGCGAGCGGGCCAGCTGTCGTTCCGCTTGCGCGACGCAGATCACGCGCGCCGCCAGTGGTGCCAGCAGCCATTCCGCCACGCGAGCGGCCATGCGCTGGCGCGGTGGGGCTTCGGGCTTGAACGCAAAGCCATGGACGGTGTAGATCACGGGGATGCCGAGCGCGAATCCGGCGATGCGGCCCAAGGCCCCCGCCTTGGCGCTGTGCGCATGGATCAGGTCCGGTGCGGCCTGTTTCAGTGCGCCGAGCAGTTCACGCAGCGCACGGATGGCGCGCCAGGGCGACAAGGCATTGTCCAGCCGCGTCAACCGGATCGCCTGCGCGCCGGCGCGCTGCGCGATCTCGAAGAGCGGGCCTTCGCCGCCCGCCAGCAGGACGGTGTCGGCCTTGCCGGCCGTCGAGCGCAGCAGGTCGGCGACATGCGACTGCGCGCCGCCGATCTCCGCATTCGTGATCAGGTAGGCAATGCGAGGTCGGGGCGACGGTTGCGCGGATGGATTCAAGGCTCTGTACGTTGCGTGACGGATCGGGTCCGCCGCGGGCCCCGCGGCAGCACAAAATACCCCTGAGCGCGGGGCAGGCCACCGCCGGATGTAGGACAGACTCCGAAAATTGTGTCCATCCGTGATAATGCGGCGATTATACCGCCCGAGCCTGCCGCAATCCGGCAAAATAGCTGCCTTTGGGGCGCCCCATCGACCAGTCTGGCAAGGTGCGGCGCGGACGACAAGCAACTCAGGACCCTACATGCAAATCGATCCTTCCATCTTCAAAGCCTATGACATTCGCGGCATCGTGGGCAAAACGCTCACCCGCGACGTCGCGCGCCAGATCGGCTTGTCGTTCGGCTCCGCCGCGGTGGAGCTTGGCGAGACTGCCATTGCCGTCGGCCGTGACGGCCGGCTTTCCGGTCCGGACCTGATCGGTGGCCTGGTCGAGGGCCTGCGCGCCACCGGGCTGGACGTGCTCGACCTTGGCATGGTGGCCACCCCGATGGTTTATTTCGCCACCAATATCGAGATCGACGGTGTCCGGCCCACCTCGGGCATCATGGTCACCGGCAGCCATAACCCGCCCGACTACAACGGCTTCAAGATGGTGCTGGCGGGCCGTGCAATCTATGGCGAGCAGATCCAGGACTTGCGCAAGCGCATCGAGGCCGGCACGTTTACCAGCGGCGCCGGCGCGTACAAGGAAGTCGATGTGCGCGAGAAGTATCTCGATCGGATCCTTGGCGACGTCAAGCTGTCCCGCCCGATGAAGATCGCGCTCGATGCCGGCAACGGCGTGGCCGGCGCCTTCGTCGGCGACCTGTTCCGCGGCCTGGGCTGTGAAGTGGTCGAGCTGTTCTGCGAGGTCGACGGCAACTTCCCCAACCACCATCCCGATCCCGCGCATATCGAAAACCTGCAGGACCTGATGCAGACCCTGCGCGAGACCGACTGCGAACTGGGCCTGGCCTTCGACGGCGACGGCGACCGCCTGGGCGTGGTGACCAAGGACGGGCAGGTGATCTTCCCGGACCGGCAGCTGATGTTGTTCGCCGAAGAAATCCTGTCGCGCAACCCGGGTGCGCAGGTGATCTACGACGTCAAATGCACCGGCAAGCTGGCTCCCTGGATCCGCCAGCACGGCGGCGAGCCGCTGATGTGGAAGACCGGCCATTCGCTGGTGAAGGCCAAGCTGAAGGAAACCGGCGCGCCGATCGCCGGCGAAATGAGCGGCCATGTGTTTTTCAAAGACCGCTGGTACGGCTTCGACGACGGCCTGTACACCGGCGCGCGCCTGCTGGAAATCCTGTCGCGCCATGCGGATCCCAGCGCGGTGCTGAACGCGCTGCCGAACGCCAACAACACCCCTGAACTGCAGCTCAAGTGCGCCGAGGGCGAGCCCTTCACGCTGCTCGACAAGATCCGCGCCAACGCCAGGTTCGACGGCGCGCGCGAAGTGATCACCATCGACGGCGTGCGCGTGGAATATGCCGACGGCTTCGGTCTGGCACGTCCGTCCAACACCACGCCGGTGGTGGTGATGCGCTTCGAAGCGGACAACGACGCCGCGCTGGCGCGCATCCAGGCGGAGTTCAAGCGCGTGATCCTCGCCGAGAAGCCGGATGCTCAGCTCCCGTTCTGAGCGCGCGACGGTGCCTGCGGCATCGTCTGACGCGGCCGGTGTGGCACAGCCCATGCCGGCCGCGGTGCCTTTTGCGCTGCCGGAGCGGCCGCGCATTCTGCTGGTCAAGGTATCGTCGCTCGGCGATGTGGTGCACAACATGCCGCTGGTGCACGACCTGCGCGCGCAGTGGCCGGGTGCCGAGATCGACTGGGTCGTGGAAGAAGGTTACGTTGACCTGGTCCGCCTGCTGCCCGAGGTGCGCCGGGTCATCCCATTCGCGCTGCGGCGCTGGCGCAAGCGCCTGCTGCAAGGCGGTACCTGGCGCGAGATCGGCGCGGTGCGTGACGCCCTGCGCCAGCAGCGCTATGACGCCGTGATCGAAAGCCAGGGCTTGCTCAAGACCGCGGTGGTCGCGCGCGTTGCCGCGCGTGCGCCGGGCGCGCCCATCATCGGGCTTGGCAACGCCACGCAGGGCTCGGGCTATGAGCCCGCGGCGCGGCTGCTCTATACCGACCCGGTGGCCGTGCCGCGCCAGACCCATTCGGTGCGCCGCTCGCGCTTGCTGGGCGCGGCGCTGACCGGAACCGCGCCGGCGGAGCCGCCGCGGTTTTTTGGAGACGCCGCGCAGACGCTGGCAATCGACGATCCGCTGTGGGCTGCATTGCCTGCGCGCTATGCCGTGTGTTTCCATGCGACCGCGGGCGCGCGCAAGAAGTGGGCGGTGCAGAACTGGCACGCGCTGGGCAAGCGCCTCGATGAGGAAGGCCTGGTGATGTTGCTGCCGTGGGGCAATGACAAGGAGCGCCAGGCTGCCGAAGCCATTGCTGCCGGCGTGCCGCGGGCACAAGTGTTGCCGCGTTTCTCGGTGATGCAGGGCTTTGGGCTGATCAACCGCGCCGAAGTCGTGATCGGCGTGGATACCGGCCTGGTCCATATCGCCGCGGCGCTGTGCCGGCCCACCGTTGAAATCTATACCGCCACCTGGCGCTGGAAGACCGAAGGCTACTGGTCGGAGCGCATTGCCAATGTCGGCGACGACGGCGTGGTGCCCTCGGTCGATGAAGTCTACGAGGCGGCTTGCCGCGTGCGTGGAGTGGCGGCCTGATGCTGCGCGTCCTGTACAGCTTGTTGTGGGTGGTGGTGCTGCCGGTGGCGCTGCTGCGCCTGGCGTGGCGCGCGCGCAAGGAGCCGGGCTACGTGCAGCATGTCGGCGAACGCCTCGGCGCCTATGGCGGCCTGCCGCAGCCGGGGCCATGGTTATGGGTCCACGCCGTGTCGGTGGGCGAGACCCGTGCCGCCCAGCCGCTGATCGAGGCGCTGCTGGCCGCGCATCCGCATCACCGCCTGCTGCTGACGCATATGACGCCAACCGGCCGCCAGACCGGCGCGCAGTTGTTCGGCAAGGAGGCGCGCGTCGTCCAGTGCTACCTGCCGTATGACCTGCCTTGGCTGGTGCGGCGCTTCATGCGGTATTTCAGGCCGCAGGTGGGCATGCTGATGGAGACCGAGGTCTGGCCGAACCTTGTGCATGGCGCGCGCAAGGCAGGCGTGCCGCTGTACCTGGTCAACGCCCGCCTGTCGCCGCGCAGCTACCGGCGCACGGCACGCTTCGGCCGTGCCGCGGCGGCGATGTACCGCGACTTTGCCGGCGTGCTGGCACAGACGGCCGGCGATGCCGAGCGCTTTCGCGCATTGGGCGTGCCGGCGGTGCAGATCACCGGCAATCTCAAGTTCGACATGCAGCCCGCGCCGGCCGGCGTGGCACTGGGCGCGCAGCTGCGCAAGGCGTTAGTCGCGCGCGCGGTGCTGGCGGCGGCCAGTACCCGCGAGGGCGAAGAGGCGATGCTGCTCGACGCTTTCTCGCGCTGGGAATCCCTGGCGCCCGGCGTGCCGCGGCCAGCGCTGCTGCTGGTTCCGCGCCATCCCCAGCGTTTCGATGAGGTGGCCGCGATGGTGGCACGTACCGGTTTTTCAGTCGAACGCCGCAGCGGCCTGGATCTTGATGCCGTGCGCTCGCCGCTGACGGCCGATGTCGTGCTCGGCGATTCGATGGGCGAGATGGCAATGTATTTCGCCGCGTCGGACCTGGCGTTTATCGGCGGCAGCTTGCTGCCGCTGGGCGGGCAGAACCTGATCGAAGCCTGCGCTGTCGGCACCCCCGTGCTGATCGGGCCGCATACCTTCAACTTTGCGCAGGCGACGGAGGATGCCATCGCCGCGGGTGCATGCCTGCGTGTCGACAATGCCGATGCGCTGATGCGCACTGCGGCAGGCTTGCTGGCCGACCCGGCACGTCTGGCGGAGATGCGCGCGCATGCGCAGACCTTCTCGGGGCTGCATCGCGGCGCCACGGTGCGCACGCTCGCGGCGGTGGCTCCGGCGCTGGAAGGCTGACTTAGTTATCCCGGCGCCCTGACCAGCGCATCCCACTGCTGCGCAATGCGTTCCACGGCGAAGTGGCTGGCCTTCTGGCGGCCGCTGGCGCCCAGCCTTGCCGCCAGTTCCGGTTGTCGGATCACGTCGAGCAGCGCCCGGGCCAACGCATTGGCGTCGCCGGTGGCGACCACCAGCGCGTCCTGGCCCGGCTCCAGCAATTCGCGCGGGCCGGTCTCGCAATCGGTCGATACGATCGGCAGCCCGAACGCCATCGCTTCGATCAGCACCAGCCCGAAGCCTTCATAGCGCGAGCTCAGGCAGAACACCGAGGCGTTGCCATAGGTTTGCACGGGGTCGTGGCAGATGCCAGGCAGGCTGACGCTGTCTTCCAGCTGCAGTTCCCGGATCAATGCCGACAGGGCGGGGCGCTCGTCGCCTTCGCCATGGATCACCAGTTGCCATTGCGGCGCCTGCCCCGCCACGGTTTTCCAGGCGCGCAGCAGCACATCGAAGCCCTTGGCGGGAACCAGCCGTCCCATCGCCAGCACAGTCCTTTGCGCGCGCGGTGCCGGCGCATCCGGCAGGGGGAACGGCAGCGGGTTTGGCAGGCAGACGACCTCGCTGCGCGGCCGCAGGGCTTCAAGCCAGCGGCTGCGGTCGCGCTCGGTCAGTACCACCACCTGGCGGCAGAAGCGCGCCGCCAGCCTGCGCGCCAGCTTGCGTGCCGGCTTGCCCAGGTCCTCGTCGAAATGACAGTGCTCCCACGCGATATGGTGCAGACCCAGGCCGAGCGTGGCAGGCAGCACGAACAGCTCCAGCATGGGGTCGACCTGCACCAGCACATCGATGCGATGCGCGATGCAGTGGCGGCGGATGCCGGCCATCGTGGCGAAATAGGCGCGCTTGAAAGACGGGCGTTGCGCGAACACCGCTTCATGGCGCACCTCGGGGTGCAACGGAAACTGGCTCGATGCGTCCCACAGGCTCAGGACGGTGACGTGGTGTCCGAGCGCCGCCAGCGCGTTGGCGAGGGTGGCGGTCATCCGTTCCGCGCCGGCCATCGCATTCAGGGTGCCGGTCAGGAAGCAGATCCGGCGCCGCGGGCCCGTGTTCAAGGCGTCGCGGGCGCCGGCAGCTTGCTTTGGCGCGCGATAACGTAGGCGAAGCAAAGCGCCATGACCAGGCTATAGAAGGCATTGACCAGCGTCGTGGCGAACATGACCTCGGTCAGCCCGAACACCATGAAGCCGCAGCACAGCGCCAGGCCCATGGCGCTGGCGACACGGGTGCCCCGGTCGGTTCCGCGCAGATGGCGCAAGAAGAAGACGGCGGGCACGAGGTACAGCGCAAGGATTGCCAGCACTCCAGGAATGCCGAGCGTCGCCGCGGCATGCAGCAGTTCATTGTGAGAATGCGGCATGGTCGCGGCCAGCGGCGTGATCACGTGCTGGGCGGCAAGGGTTTGCAGCGTCGTTTCGAAGTGTTCCGGCCCGACGCCGGTCCAGGGGTGGGCCTGGATCAGTTCCAGCGACGCGCGCCAGAGCTGAAGGCGGACTCCGATCGAGGTATCCGACGTTACATGCTGAACAAACTGAGACAGTTCCGATACAACCGCAGCGGTCCTCTGCTGCACGATCGCACTGCTGAACCACCCCAGCGCCATCAGCCCGGCCAGTCCCACCAGCACTCCGGCCTTGTGCAGCCGCGTCAACCTGCGCGAGGCCGCCAGCGCGATCAGCGCCAGCACCGGAATCGCCAGCCAGCCGCCGCGGGTGCCGCTCATATATGAAGCGTAAAGGCCCGCGAAGCCGGCCAGCAGTTTCAGGCCGGCCAGCCAGTGATCGCCCGGGCGGTTCCAGCCGATCGAGATCACCGCGAGCATGCCGGTCAGCAGGGCGAGGTTGCCGAAGGGAATGACGTTGGAAAATCCGACATGGCTGGGACGTCCCGCCGCGGCGACTTCATGCAGCCACAAGGCGGATATCAGCGCACAGGCCACGAAGCCCCATTGGATGTTCTGCATGCCGCGCCGGCCCAGGCGCAGCAGGCCAGGGACCAGAACGATGAACAGCGCGAAACGCAGGTAAAGATAGGGCACATGCGGGTCTTCGGCCCCGCTCAGCAGTTGCTGGGTCAGCACTGCCAGCGGCAGCGCCGCCATGGCCAGCATGAAGAACCAGTAGCGGCGCAGGATCGCGCCATATTCGGCGAGGCCGGCGCGGCCGCCGGCAGCCAGGGCGATGGCGCCCCAGCCCAGCAACAGCCCGTAGCAGGTGTTGCTGAGCGACGGCTTGACGAACATCAGCGCGGGAAACGCAGCCAGGACAACACAGGCGCTCAGGTACAGAGCTTTGTCGATCCCCAACGGTAGGGGCCCTTGCAATCTCGTCATCAAGAGCATGGAGAAAGGTTTCCGGAGGAAGGTTGGTGCATGGGAGATGCGTGCCGTTCCGTCCGTCTTATTATTGTCGCCGTCTCCTGAGGAGCGGTGCCCGGCGCCGGCATTGCGGCTCGGGGCGAAGCGATTATATCGGATGGCAACGGTGGCATTTCCAGGAGTTCCGCATCCTAGCCGGGTGAACGTGTGGACCCGTTACAGGATGTATGTGCGGGGCAGGGCGCTTCAGGGTGCCTGCCGGAGTGGCTTGCTAAACTGAAGGTCTATGGCCGGGTGCACTTCCCGGCATGCTGCTTGTCACATCCGTCGATGACATCGATACGGGCGCCTCGGGCCGCCCCCAACAGGAGTTCTCATGCACAGCCGTCACCGCCTGATTCCTTTCGCGCCAGCTGCGCGCGGCGCGGCCGCCTTGCTCGTCGCCGCCTTGCTTGGCGCCTGCACTACCGCAACCGCGCCCGATCTGCCCTCTGCCGGCACCAACCTGAACCAGACCCAGCCGTCCGGCCCGAGCCGCTGGGAACTGGTGCGCTGGCAGCAGCCGGATGGATCGCTGCGCGAGATCCCGCACGGCGACAATGGCCAGCCGATCATTTTCGAGTTCAACGAGGGCATCGATGCGGCGCAGGGCACGGTCAGCGGCACCAGCGGCTGCAATCGCTTTACCGGCAGCTATGGCAAGACCGAAACCGGCATCCGCTTCGACCGCATCGCCGGCACGCGCATGGCTTGCCCGCCGCCGCGCATGGCGCTGGAGTCGGCACTGCTGAAGGCGATGCAGACGCCGTTTGCCACCGTCGGCACGCAGCCGTCGGCGGGCAGCACCGGCCGGCAGATCATCTGGAAGACCGCGGACGGCGACCTGCTGCAGTTCGTCGAGCGCGAGGGCGTGGGCAAGCGCGGCGCGCGCGTGGAGGCCGCGGGCGTGGAGAAGACCGTCTATATCGACTCGCAGCGCGTAGAGTGCACGGGCGTCGGCAAGATGACCTGCTACCGCTGGCGCGAGTCGCCGGACGCGCCGTGGCAGCTCTGGTATGGGCCGATCGAGGGGCTGGATTTCGAGCCGGGAGTCTCGTACAAGCTGCGCGTGCGGGAGTACCAGGTGCCGAACCCGCCGGCGGATGCGTCGGCGATCCGCTGGCAGTTGCTGAACGTGGAGTCGCGTACGCGGGCGAAGTAGTTGTGGGTTTTGCGCCCCTCTCCCATTTATGGGA
>NZ_LT976853.1:2789755-2800006 GCF_900249755.1 Cupriavidus taiwanensis | reverse complement strand
AATGGGAGAGGGGCGGGGGAGAGGGCCAGAGCTTCAACGCAGTGCAAGCGCCTCGTGCTTGCCGAACGCCGGGCCCTCACCCCCGGCCCCTCTCCCGCAAGCGGGAGAGGGTAGCAAACCACCGCATCTTTGCCGTACCACACAAAGAGAAAGGGCCGCGGTTGCGGCCCGTTGATCAGGAGCGCGGCGTTCCGCCGTCGCGCCGCGCACCGCGGCGATCCGGTGTGGCAGCCGCCTTTGCCGGCGCCTTGCCGCCTGCCTGCGCCGGCACCGGCAGCTTGTACAGCGCCCCCGGCGACGACGTCAGCAGCGTATTGATCTGCACCACGTCCGATTCCTGCAGCACGCCCGTGGAAGCCTTCAGCCGCAGCCCGTTCATGATGGTGTCGTAGCGGGCCCTGGCCAGGTCGCGGCGGGTGGAGAACAGCTGGGCCTCGGCGTTGAGCACGTCGATATTGATGCGCACGCCCACGTCATAGCCAAGCTGGTTGGATTCCACCGCGCTGGTGGCCGAGCGTTCGGCCGCCTCCAGCGCCTTGACCTGCGCCAGCCCGTTGGAGACGCCGGAGTAAGTCTGGCGCGCCGTCTGCGCGGCGGTGCGGCGGGCGAATTCCAGGTCGCTGGCGGCCTTGTCGGCCAGCGCCAGGGTCTCGCGCACGCGCGACTGGATCTGGCCGCCGGCGAAGATCGGCAGGGTCAGCTGCACGCCGATCTGCGAGGCGTTGTAGTGCGTCGAGATCGCCTGTGTGGCGCTGCCGGTCTGGTTGTTGAAGCCGTACGAGGCCACCAGGTCGACCGACGGCAGGTGGCCGGCCTTGGCCTTGTTGGTCTCGCGCTGCGCGGTTTCCAGGTTGTAGCTGGCCAGGTTGACCTGCAGGTTGCTGGTCTCGGCCTGCGCCGCCCAGGCGTTGACGTCGGGCGGCTGGGGGCCCGGGATGGGCGCTTCCGGGCGCAGGCCCATCAGTTCGTCGACCGGCTTGCCGGTGATCTGCTGCAGCGTGGCGCGCTTGATCTCCAGGTCGCTCTGCGCGGCGATTTCGGTCGAGGTGGCCAGGTCGAAGCGGGCCTGCGCGTCGTTGGCGTCGACGATGGTGGCGGTGCCGACTTCGAAGTTGCGCTTGGCCTGTTCCAGTTGCTCGGCGATGGCCTTCTTCTGCGCGCGCGCCAGGTAGAGGTTGTCCTGCGCCGCCAGCACGTCGAAGTATGCCTGCGCGCTACGCGTGATCAGGTCGAGCTCGGCCTGGTGGAAGCTGACTTCGCCCGCCAGCGCGGCCAGCTCGCCCTGCTTGTAGGTTTCCCAGCGGTCCCAGCGGAACAGCGGCTGGCTCAGCTGCAGCTGCCAGTTGTTGTTATTGAAGAAACGCGTGCCCGAGGCGCTGGGCGCGCCGCCGATCGGCAGCGACGCGGTCTGGTCGAGCTTGGTGCGGTTGGCGCCCGCGGTGCCCACCACCTGCGGCAGCAGGCCGGCGCGGCCCTGCGGCAGCTTCTCGCGCGTGGCCAAGAGCTGCGACCGGGCGCTGGCGAACTGGGCGTCGTTGGCTTGCGCATCGCGGTAGACCTGCAGCAGGTCGGCCGCGCTTGCCGGCGCCATCGGCATCACAGCCAACAGCGGGGCCAGCAGGGAAACCGCGATCGCCAGGCGCGTCCGGATCGCTCCGGGCAGGGCGTTGGGCGCAAACGTCATGACACCTCCAGGTGGGCGCGGCGGGTGCCGCGGCCGACAGTCGTTTTTTCTTCGTGTTGCTGCGCTGGCCTGCCGCTTCAGTATTTCGGCATGCTGGGGTCGACCTGGCTGGCCCAGGCGTCGACGCCGCCGGTCAGGTTGTAGACCTTGCCGTAGCCCTGGCGCTCCAGGTAGGCCGCCACCTGCATGCTGCGTGCGCCGTGATGGCAGATGCAGACGATGTCGGCGTCTTCGTCGAGTTCGGCGGCGCGCGCCGGGATGTCGCGCATCGGGATGTGGGTGATGCCGGGCAGGGCGCAGGTCTGCACCTCCCAGCCTTCACGCACGTCGAGCAGGACCGGCTTGGCGCGGCTGGCGTCGGCCAGCCACTGGGCCAGTTCGGTCGCTTGGATGACCTGCATGGTGGTGCGTCCTCAGAACTGGAATTGCGACGGCCGGGCCGCGCCCTGCAGGGGCTTGACCGCGGTCTCGAACAGGTTGACGACCTGGTACTCGGTCTCGGACACGCGCGTGACCAGGCGCGCTTCCATCACCGGCAGTTCGCCGACGAAGGCGGCGATGCGTCCGCCCACCTTCACGTGCGCCAGGATCGACGGCGGAATCGCCGGCAGCGAGCCCGAGATGCAGATCACGTCGTAGGGCGCGGCGGCGGCCCAGCCGTCGGCGGCATTGCCTTCGGCGACGTCGACGTTGGTGACGCCGGCGTTGGCCAGGTTGGTGCGGGCCAGCTCGACCAGCTCGGGCACGATGTCGACGCTCAGCACGTGGCGCGCGCGGTTGGCCAGCAGCGCGGCCATGTAGCCGGAGCCGGCGCCGATTTCCAGCACGGTCTCATGCTTGCGCACGGCCAGGTCCTGCAGGATGCGCGCTTCGACGCGCGGCGCCAGCATGTTCTGCCCGGCGGGCAGCGGAATCTCCATGTCGACGAACGCCAGCGAGGCGTAGGCCGACGGGACGAACTGCTCCCGCTTGACCACCGCCAGCAGGTCCAGGATTTCCTGGTCCAGCACGTCCCACGGGCGGATTTGCTGTTCGATCATGTTGAATCGGGCTTTTTCGAGATCCATCTTGCCATTCCTTACCAATGCCAACCGCTGTCGGTCTGTGCGCCGGCCGCGCGGTGCCACGGCCGGACAGTCTTATCAAACCCGTTATTTTAACCTTGCGGACGCCTGCGGGCTCATTCCGCGCTGGCCTGTGCCGGGCCCGGTTGCCCGGCCGGCGCGGGCGCGGCCGGCGTGGCGGCGGGCTTGCCCTGCCACAGCCGGCGCAGCCACGCGCCGAAATCATCAAGGTACGTATAGATCACCGGCACCACCACCAGCGTCAGGATCGACGAGGTGATGATCCCGCCGATCACGGTCTGTCCCATCGGCGCGCGCTGCTCGGCGCCTTCGCCCAGGCTGAAGGCCAGCGGCACCATGCCGAAGATCATCGCCAGCGTGGTCATCAGGATGGGGCGCAGCCGCACGCGCGCGGCTTCGACCAGCGCTGCCTCGCGCGACAGCGGCGCGCGGCCGTCCACGCCCTGGCGCGCCTGGTTGGCGAAGTCCACCAGCAAGATCGCATTCTTGGTCACCAGCCCCATCAGCATGATGAAGCCGATGATCGAAAACATGTTCAGGGTCGATCCGAACAGCAGCAGCGCCGCGAACACCCCGGCCAGCGTCAGCGGCAGCGAGGTCATGATGGCGACCGGCTGGAAGAAGCTGGCGAACTGCGACGCCAGGATCATGTAGATAAAGATCACCGCCAGCGCCAGCGCTGACACGGCGTAGCCGAACGACTCGTTCATCGACTTGGTCGAGCCGCCGAAGCGGTACTTGTAGCCGGCCGGCCAGGTCATGCCGTCGAGCGCGGCCTTGATGTCGCGCGCGACTTCGCCGGCCGAGCGCCCAGCCACGTTGGCGGTCAGCTCGACTTCGCGGTTCAGGTCGCGCCGGCTGATCTGGTTGGCGCCGGTGGTCGGCACCAGCTCGGCAACCTGGCGCAGCGGCACCATCTTCGGCGAGCCGTCGGCGTTGGCGTGGCTGCTGGCGATCATCAGCGCGCTCAGGTCGGCCATGCCGGTGCGCGCGTCCCTGGGCAGGCGCACGCGCACGTCATAGTTTTCGTCGTCCGGCGCGCGCCAGGAACTGATGGCATCGCCGGCCAGCAGCGGGCGCAAGGCATTGCCGATCTGCGCCACGCCCACGCCCAGGTCCGAGGCCAGCTCGCGCCGGATGCGCACCTCGATGGTGGGGCGGTCGTCCTTCATGCTCGAGTCCAGGTCGGTCAGCCCGGGGATTGCCGCCATGCGCGCGCTGGCTTCGCGCGACAGGCGCCGCAGCTCGTCCAGGTCGTCGCCCTGGATCGATACCTGGATCGCCTTCTGCCCGCCGGCACCGTCGGGCATGCCGACCATGGTCAGCGTGATGCCGGCAATGCCGGCCAGCCGCGCGCGGATCAGCGGGTTGAGCTGCGCGGTGGACAAGCTGCGCGCGCGCCGCTCGGTCAGGCGCACCGACACCAGCGCGTTGTTGCGGCCGGATGCATTGCCAGAGTTGATGGTGGCGTACGTGTAGGCCACCTCCGGAAACGCCTTCAGCGCGGCTTCCACCTGCCGCACCTTGGCTTCGGTGACCGCCAGCGAGGTGCCGACCGGCGTGGTGAAGCCCACCTGGGTCTCGCCCAGGTCGGCGTTGGGCACGAACTCGGTGCCGATCAGCGGCACCAGCGCAAAGCTGCCGAAGAACGTCACCGCGGCGATGATGGCGGTGGCCAGGCGGTGCTTCAGCGCCCAGCCCAGCATGCCGGCATAGCCGTTGCCGAGCCGGTCCATCCTGGCCGAGAACCAGTCGAGCAACCGGCCCACCGTGCGCCCGTACCAGCTCTGCTTGTTGCCGGTGCCGTGCAGGTCCGGGTCATGCCAGACCGAAGACAGCATCGGGTCCAGCGTGAACGAGACGAACATCGAGATCAGCACCGCCGCCACCACGGTGATGCCGAACTGGTGGAAGAAGCGCCCGATGATGCCGCCCATAAAGCCCACCGGCAGGAACACCGCCACGATCGAGAAGGTGGTGGCCAGCACCGCCAGCCCGATCTCGTTGGTGCCGTCCAGCGCCGCGCTGCGGTGGTCCTTGCCCATCAGGTTGTGGCGCACGATGTTCTCGCGTACCACGATGGCATCGTCGATCAGCAGGCCCACGCACAGCGACAGCGCCATCAGCGTGATCACGTTGAGCGTGAAGCCGCACAGGTACATCACGCCGAAGGTGCCGATCAGCGCGATCGGCAGCGTCAGCCCGGTGATCACGGTGCTGCGCCACGACCCCAGAAACAGGAACACGATCGCCACGGTCAGGAAGGCGCCTTCGAGCAGCGTCGAGCGCACCTCTTTCACGCTGCTGCGGATGCCGCGCGCGGTATCGTTGACGACATTGAGCTGGACCCCGGCGGGAACCAGCTTGCGCACCTCCTCGGTCATGCGCACCAGCCCGTCGACGGTATCGACCGTGTTCTGGCCCTGCGCCTTCACCACCGACAGGAACAGCGCGCGCTTGCCGTCGAGCAGCGCCAGGCTTTCCTGTTCTTCCTCGCCGTCGCGCACGTCGGCGATCTGGCCCAGCGTCACCGGCTGGCCGGCGCGGCGCGCGACGATGATCTGCCGGAACGCATCCGGCGTGGGCACGCGACCCTTGATCTGCACCACGGTCTCCGTCGCCGAGGAACGCAGCTCGCCCGCGGGCAACTCCTGGTTCTCGTTGCGGATCGCGTTCATCACCTGGTCCACGCCGATCCCCAGCGCCTCCAGCTGCGCCGGGCGGATGCGGATCTCGACCTCGCGCTTGGTACCGCCGACGAGATTGATGGCGCCCACGCCGCGCACGGTCTCCAGCCGCTTGCGCACGATCTGGTCGGCGATGGTGGTCAGCTCGCGCTGGCTGCGGCTGGCGCCCGGCGCGTTGGAGACCGACAGGTAGAAGATCGGCGCGTCCGACGGGTCGTAGCGCAGCACGCGCGGTTCCTTGACCTCGTCGCGGAACTGCGGGCGGATCAGCGCGATCTTGTCGCGCACGTCCTGCGCGGCCTGGCCGACGTCGACGCTCAGGTCGAACTTGATGACGACGACCGAAGTGCCCTGGTAAGAGTGCGAGAAGATCTCGTCGATGCCGGAGATGGTATTGACAATCTCCTCGACCTTGCGCGTAACGTCGGACTCGACCGACTCCGGCGCGGCGCCCGGGTATTCGGTCTGCACCACCACCACCGGGAAGGTGATGTCGGGAAACTGGTCGACCGGCAGCCGCTGGTAAGAGAACAGCCCGACCACGATGAAGGCCATCATCATCATGGTGGCCAGCACCGGGTTGCGGATCGACAGGCGGGTGAACCACATGGTGACGGGCCCTACGCCTTGACGCGCCTGACCTGGCTGCCGCTGCGCAGCGTGCCGAGGTTGTTGCGGACGATCTCGGTGCCGGCATCCAGCCCCGAGACGATTTCCACCATGCCGCTGGCTTCATCGCGCAGGCCAAGCTGCACCGGGCGTTCCGCCAGCGTGTCGCGGTCAATGGCGTAGACGAAGGCGCGTTCGCCTTCGGTGCGCACCGCCGAGGCCGGCACCGCCACCACCGCGGCGCGCTCGCCCAGCACCAGCGCGCCGCGCGCGAACATGCCGGCGCGCAACTTTTGGTCGGCATTGTCGACGCGGATATAGACCATGATGCTGCGCGTGCCCTCGCTGACGGCCGGGTTGATGCGCACCAGCTTGCCGGTGAAGCTGCCGGCGCCTTCCACTTCCAGCGCCACCGGCTGGCCCACCGCGGCGCGCGCCACGTCGGCCATCGGGATCGGCGCTTCCAGTTCCAGCACGCGCAGGTCGACCACGTCGACCAGGCGCGTATCCGGCGACACCTTCTCGCCCGGCTGCACCGCGCGCGCGGCCACCATGCCGTCGAGCGGCGCCTTGACCACGGTGTCGGCCAGCGCCTTCTGCGCCACCGCCAGCCCGCCCTCGGCGGCGTCGAGGTTGGCGCGCGCCACGGCCAGGTCGGACTGGTACTTGTCGAACGCGGTCTGCGAAATAAAGCCCTTGGCGACCAGCTCGCGGTTGCGTTCCCAGGTCTGGCGCGAATTCTCGAACTGGCCGCGCGCGGCCAGCATCTGCCCGCGCGCCTGCGCGGCCCGGGCTTCGTATTCGGTGGGGTCGATGCGTACGATGACCTGGCCGGCGCGCACCGGCTCGCCTTCGCGCACCAGCACCTGCTTCACCTCGCCGGAGACCTTGGCCTTGACCGAGGCCTGGTTCAGCGGGCGCAGGCTGCCCGACAGCGGCAGCGACAACTGCAGGTCCTGGCGCGCCACGCGCACCAGGTCGGTCTGCAGGAACTCGACGATATTGGCGGCCGCAGCGGCCGCAGCGGCCGCAGCGGCCGCAGCGGCCGCTTCCGCCGCCTGCGGCTGGCGCGCGCTGCCGGCCTTGCGCACCGCCACCGTGGCGCTCAGCGCCAGGGCCAGGCAGGCCGCGGCGATCAGCAGGGTTTTTCGTTTCATGTGGGGGTGCCGGATCGCGGCGCGGAGGGGGCGGGCGCTGAGGGGTCAGGCGCGGCATCGGCGGCGATCGCGGCGGCGCGTTGCGCCAGCATCTCGTCGCGGATCACTTCCCAGATATAGGGTCCGTGCTGCGGCGGCAGCGGCCGGTTGCGGGCTTCGCCGGCGGTCAGCCCGAACAGCAGCGTGTCGAGCAGGCCATCGAGGAAGGCCTCGGGGTCGATGTCTTTCTCGGCGGTCGCGCGCAGCGCGCGCTGCCACAACATCAGGAATACCAGCGGCGCGCAGATCAGCGAGGTGGTCGGGTTGGCCGGCAGCGCGCGAAACTCGCCGCGCGCGACGCCGCGCGCCAGTACCTTGGCGAAAAGCTCGTCGCCCGGCACCATCACTTCCTGGTTATAGAAGCGGGCGATGTCCGGAAAATTGGCCGACTCCGCCATGATCAGCTTGGTCAGCCCCGCCACCGGCGTGGCACCGATCAGCCCCCACCAGCCGCGCAGCAGTTCACGCAGCAATTCCGGCGTGCTGCCCTGGTAGGCATCGACCAGGTCGGCGCCGCGCGCCAGTGCCGGCCCCAGGTTCTCGCGCACCACCGACTTGAACAGCTCTTCCTTGTTGGCGAAATACAGGTAGACCGTGCCCTTGGACACGCCCGCCGCCGCAGCCACGTCTTCCAGCCGCGTCGCGGCATAGCCGCGCTCGACGAACAGCTCCAGCGCCGCCGCCAACAGCTCGTGCGGCCGCGCCGCCTTGCGCCGGCTCCAGCGCGGGCTGTCGGCGTCCTTGTGCGGATCGGCGGGTGGCTTGGTCACGGCGGGTTTGCGAAGACTGCGGGGCACGAGGGGGCGTTGAAAAATTAATAACTTGTGGGTCAGTAATGTAGATGAGGCCCAACGGAGGGTCAAGCGCAGGCATTGAGCGGGGCGGCCCAAGGGCAAGCCGACGAAGCCATATCGACGTCATGTGATGAAAGGGGCATGTATCTTGTCCGCTCCGGCGCCGCGCTTACGGCGTTTTCCTTTTCTTACAGGACGGCCGCGGCCCTTCGGGCACAATGTCGCCTTTGTGCTGGCGGCCGGGCGGCTGCCGCTCCCCGAAACCATCGTTATGAGTTGCCGGTCAGACCTTTCCTGTCGTGCGGGTTGCGGCGCCTGCTGTATTGCGCCGTCGATCGCCTCGCCGCTGCCGGGCATGCCGGGCGGCAAGCCGGCGGGCGTGCCGTGCGCGCAGTTGCTGCCCGACATGCGCTGCGCGGTGTTCGGCAGCCCGGACCGGCCCGCGTTCTGCGGCGGCCTGAAGCCGTCGGCCGAAATGTGCGGCGATTCACGCGAAGCGGCGCTGCAATGGCTGGCACGGCTCGAGATCCTGACCGCGCCGCAAGCGCGCGCCTGAGAGGCCCGGCGCGGCGTGACGCCGGGCAATCGTTCCTGATATCCCGCAATCGGAGGCAATATGATCCGCACTTCCCGAAGGCGCTGGCTCGCCGCTGCCGCCGCGGCCACGCTGGCCGTGGGCCTGGCCGCCTGCGGCGCCTTCCGCAGCGAGTACACCTTCTCGCAAAGCCAGCTGCAGGCCGCGCTGGAGCGCAAATTCCCGTTCAACAAGCGCTACATGGAGCTGTTCGACATCCAGCTGACCAACCCGCAGCTGACGCTGGATTCGGTGCGCAACCGCGTCAACGTGCAGTTCGACGCCACCATCGACAACAAGCTGTTCTTCAGCCAGGCGCTGAGCGGGCGCTTCGCGCTGGACAGCGGACTGCGCTACGACGAGCCGACGCGCTCGGTGGTGCTGCAGGATCCGGAGGTGCAGCGCTTCGACGTGCGGGGCATGCCCGCGCAGTTCTCGCGCCAGCTCAACGCGCTGGGCGGCATCCTGGCCGAGCAGCTGCTGCAGGGCTATCCGCTCTATACCTTCCGCGAAGACCAGCTGCGCATTGCCGGCACGCATGTGGAGCCCGGTACAATCACCGTTTTGCCTGACGGCATCAACGTCAAGATCAACCGCCCCTGACCGGGGGCGCATCGAACAACAATAGGGGCGGTCCGGCGCGCAAGCCGGGCAACGCCCCTGACTACGTCTCTTTCGTTCCGCATGGAAATCGCACTTGCCCTGAAGGCCGTGATCCTCGGCATCGTCGAAGGCCTGACCGAGTTTCTTCCCATTTCGAGCACCGGCCACCTGATCCTGGCCGGGCAGCTGCTCGACTTCAACGACGAGAAGGGCAAGATCTTCGAGATCGTGATCCAGTTCGGCGCCATCCTGGCGGTCTGCTGGGAGTTCCGCGCGCGCATCGGCAAGGTGGTGCGCGGCCTGCGCGACGACCCGCTGTCGCAGCGCTTTGCCGCCAACGTGGTGATCGCCTCGGTGCCGGCGATCGTGCTGGCCTTTATCTTCGGCAAATGGATCAAGGCCCACCTGTTCAACCCGATCTCGGTGGCGCTGGCCTTTATCGTCGGCGGCGTGGTGATCCTGCTGGCCGAATGGCGCGACGCGCGCCGCGGCACGGTCTCGCACCCGCAGGGCAACGCGCTGCTGGAAGCGGCCAAGGCCGGCGCGCCGCGCATCGAGTCGGTCGACGACCTGAACTGGCGTGACGCGCTCAAGGTGGGGCTGGCGCAGTGCTTCGCGCTGGTGCCGGGTACTTCGCGCTCCGGCGCCACCATCATCGGCGGCATGCTGTTCGGACTGTCGCGGCAGGTGGCGACCGAATTCTCGTTCTTCCTGGCGATCCCGGTGATCTTCGGCGCCACGGTCTACGAACTGTACAAGGCGCGCGCGCTGCTGAACGGCGACGACCTCGGCATCTTCGCGGTCGGCTTCGTCTTCGCCTTCCTGTCCGCGTTCCTGTGCGTGCGCTGGCTGCTGCGTTTCGTCGCGACGCACGACTTCAAGCCGTTCGCGTGGTACCGCATCGCCTTCGGCATCGTGGTGCTGGTGACGGCGTACTCCGGCCTGGTGTCCTGGCACGCCTGACGCGGGTGGGCCGCGGGCAACAAAAAAGCGTGGCAGCCGCCACGCTTTTTGTTTGG